>CAZULK010000132.1:0-7668 GCA_964621225.1 uncultured Melioribacteraceae bacterium
ACCGCATCAATTCTGGCGAGCACTTCCTGAATTGAAAAAGGTTTAGTAATATAATCATCAGCACCCAAATTTAGTGCTTCTACCTTATTTGAAATATCAGTAAGAGCAGTAATTAAAATTACCGGCACATCGTGTTTCAACGCTCTCATTTCTTTCAACACTTCAAGTCCGGTAAGCTTAGGCATTCTCCAATCCAAGAGTACTATATCGAATTTTATTTCCTCGAGCAAATGAAGAGTTTTCTCGCCATCATAAGCTACCATTACGTGATGGCCTTCATCTTCCAAATTCTTTTTCAAAGAATTTGCTATTTGTTTTTCATCTTCAGCTATTAAAATTTCCATAAAATCACCCAAATGACTAAACTAAAATAGTTATTAATAAACTTAGTTTCCGCAAACAAAGATGAATTTTTTTTCACAATTTTTCCTTTAAACTTTATTCATAATTCCACAATTTTTCTTCATATTCTTAAAAAAATTATAATTTTATTTAACTGTGACAAAAGTTCCTCTCTAAATATTTTTCAACGGATAATTTCATTTTAAATGAAAATAAGATCCAGTTAACCTCAAATCAAATTATATTGAAGGAGGAACAATGAAAAAACTGTCACATCTAATGGTAGCCTTATTATTCCTATCTACGGCTGCCTTTGCTCAAACTCCAACTTATGTTGGTAGTGATGTGTGTAAAACATGTCACGACAACGTAAATGCAAATTTGGGCTACAACATTTATCAGGAGTATAGCAAAACGGGTCACCCGTATAAGCTAAATCCTGTAGACGGCCAACCTCCGGTATATCCGGAAAACACATCTCCGGGCGTTCCGGTAACCCCTCCGGGAACAACTTGGGATGACTTTGCTTATGTTATTGGTGGATACGGCTGGAAAGCACGTTTCGTGAAAAAAGACGGTTACGTATTCACGGCAGATTCTTCTGCTCAGTACAATTTAGAAACCGGCGGATGGGTACCTTATCACTTTGGCGAAGACAAAGCCTATAATCAAGGCTGTTTCAAATGTCATACAACAGGTGCAACCACCGAAGGTTCTTGGAACGGTGTTCCTGAAGATTCATTGGGTACATTCAGCGAGCCCGGTATCCGTTGCGAAGGATGCCATGGACCTGGTAGTGAACACGTTGCCAATCCAACCGGCGTTCATCCTCCGAATGAAGGCACTGCATTGCAATTCGACGTTTGTGCCAGCTGCCACAACAGAGGCGGTGTTTCAAATTCAATTCCCGCCAGTGGTGGTTACATTCGTCACCACGAACAATCAAACGAATTGTTAGCATCCCAGCATGGTAAAAACGGATTTACCTGTGCTACTTGCCACGATGCTCATATTACAGTTCGTTATCCTGATGCCGCAGGCGAAGGATTGAGCGGAATTAAAACCAATTGCGAAACATGCCATCCAAACCACGAAGTTAAAATCAATGGCATAGTTAAGAATATTGAATGTGAAGACTGCCACATGGCTCCCGCATCCAAATCCGCAGTTGGAATGCAAAAAGGTAACGGCTGGAGAGGCGACGTTAAAACTCACATCTTCAAGATCAATACAGACCCTGTAACCAGAGATGCTATGTTCACTTCCGAAGGAACTGTTGCTCTGGATGCCGATGGCAAAGCTGCCGTTACTCTCGATTTTGCATGCTTAAGATGTCACCAAAACGAAACAGTTGAATGGGCATCCGAATATGCAAAAGGTATTCATACAAACGGAATTACAACCGGCGATTATGTAGGCGACGGAACTTGTATGATTTGCCATAACGACGTAAATGCAAACTTAGGCTACAACATTTACGAAGAATACAGCAAAACCGGTCACCCCTACAAACTAAATCCGGTTAACGGTGCACCTCCGGTTTATCCCGAAAATACTACACCAGGTGTAACTGTTACACCTCCAAACACAACTTGGGATGATTTCGCATATGTTATAGGTGGATACGGATGGAAAGCCCGTTTCGTTAAAAAAGACGGTAGAGTATTCACAGCCGATTCTTCCGCTCAATACAACTTGGAAAACGGAAGTTGGGTTCCTTATCACTATGGCGAAGAAAAACTTTACAATCAAGGTTGCTTCAAATGCCATACAACCGGAGCTACAACCGAAGGTTCCTGGAACGGAGTTCCGGAAGACAGTCTTGGTACTTTTGCTCAACCTGGTATTCGTTGCGAAGGATGCCACGGACCTGGTAAAGAGCATATAACCAATCCGACCGGAGTACATCCTCCAAACGAAGGAACAGCTTTGCAGTTCGACGTTTGTGCAAGCTGTCACAACAGAGGCGGTGTTTCAAATTCAATTCCTGCTAGTGGCGGTTACATTCGTCACCACGAACAATCCAACGAATTGTTGGCATCAAAGCACGGACAGATGAACTTTACTTGCGCTACCTGCCACGATGCTCATATTCCATTGAGATATGAAGATGCAGCAGGTGAAGGATTGTCCGGTATCAGCAAAACTTGCCAAGATTGCCATACAGACAAAGAAATATTAGTTGACGGAACACCTAAATCGATCGATTGCGTTGACTGCCATATGCCACCGGCAAGTAAATCTGCCGTTGGTATGCAAGTTGGCAACGGTTGGAGAGGTGACATTCCGACTCACTTGTTCAAGATAAATACAGAGGCAGTAACAAAAGATGCTATGTTTACTAGCGATGGCGGAAGCGTAGCATTGGATGCAAATGGTCTTGGAGCTGTAACACTCGATTTCGTTTGCTTGCGCTGCCATACAGAAGAAAACGTTGAATGGGCTGCACAATATGCCGCAAACATTCACGAAAACGGCATTAATGCTGTTGGTGACGACGAAGCTCTTCCTACGGAATATGCTTTATCACAGAACTATCCTAACCCGTTCAACCCAACCACAAAAATCAGCTTTGCTATTCCAAAAGCATCTAACGTAACTTTGGAAGTATACTCTGTAACCGGTCAATTGATTGGCAAATTACTGGAAGACAGAATGCCAGCCGGAAACCACGAAGTAACTTTCGATGCAAGCATGCTGAGTAGTGGTGTTTACCTCTATAAATTGACGGCTGATAATTTCGTGAGCACAAAGAAAATGGTACTCCTCAAGTAATTGCTCACAATGGAAATAAGCAATTATTTCCCCCTACGAAAAAGGCTGCCTTTGCGCAGCCTTTTTTATTAATCATTTAAAAAATTAAATATTTTTCATAATTATTAACTGTTTTATAAAACTCCCGATAATTAACTTTGAATAAAGAAATACAAGTTCTTTTTGTCTTATTTAACTCACTTATTCTTAAACTTTCCGTAGGAGGAAATAATGAAAAAAACGTTACAATTCCTACTTATCATGGCTTTCGGAAGCGTTTTATGGGCTCAGTCTTACGTTGGACCCGAAAAATGCTTAACTTGCCATGTTAATCCGAATGGACAACCTTCGGATAAAACCGGTTGGAGAACAACATTGCACGCCAATGGTTACTCCGCCGTATTGGACGACTCCCACTCGATGGAAGTTGAAAAAGGTGTTGTAGCAGACTACAATCAAAACGGAATCGACGATTTCAAAGACGGTCTGGACTTCAACCAAATCAATTCAGTATTCGATCCTTATAAACCCAATGCACCAATATTGGGATATTCGGCTCAGGACGGATACACAATTCAAATAGGCGAAGTTAAACATCGCGTATATTTGACTTACGGCGGTAGCGGAATGTGGAAACAACGCTATGCTGTAAGAATAAACACTGCAGAAGGAGAATCGAAAGATCTATATATTTCTCCGATTCAGTATAACGAAAAAACTCATGAATATGTTCTTTATCATGTTGATGCATGGTATGATGCAAACAATCAACCTATTTATACTGCTTCATCCACTTTGGCAGATGCAGCTGGAAACAGCAGAAGTTTGGCAAAAGGTTGTTCAGGTTGCCACGCTACAGGTCTTACTTTAGATCAAACAGCAGACGGCGAATGGGTTGCTCATCCTGCCGGAGTTGATGAAACTGTTCCCGGTTTCCAAGACAACCCAAGTTACTTCGACTTAGACCAAGACGGTCATCTCGATCAAATTAACACCGGTTGCGAAAGATGCCATGGACCTGGTGGAGATCACGTAACTACTGCAGATCCTACAAAGATTAATAATCCTGCTGACTATACTGTTGAAGAAGCTAATAATCTTTGCGGTATGTGCCACAGCCGTGGAAAGAGCAAACCAAACAATACTTTCAGTTTTGCATATGACGATGCAAACATGGTTGCTCCCGTTTTAGGCGACTTGGTAGATGACTTCTACACAGACGGTGGCGGTTATTGGGGTGATGAAAAAACCTCGAAGAAACACCATCAACAATTCCGCGACTTTTATAAGAGTCCTAAACCTACTTTCGAATTTCATCAAATAGCATGCTACGATTGCCATGATCCTCACGGATCAGCAAACGAACACATGGTTGTTGAAGAAGTTGAAGAAGAAGATTCATTGGGTAATCCTCTTGTTATTCCAACAGAACCTGATAACAATACACTCTGTTTAGCATGTCACTCCACACATGGAGACTTTGCAGATATTTCGAAAGAAATGGTTGCAGATTATGCAAACAATATCGACGCTATCGGTGCTATTGTTAGTCAACATACACACCATCCTTACGATCCTGAAGGAACCGGTGCTTCGAGATGTACAAAATGTCATATGCCTAAAACTGCAAAAAGTGCTGTTGAATATGACATCCACAGCCATACATTCGAACCTATCGGTCCCGAAAAAACTAAATTATACAACATGCCTAACTCATGTGCAGTTAGCTGCCACGCTAAGAGTGGATATGACAACTTCGGTATAGCTCTTACATCCGCAGACTTCACAGATTGGGGTGGTGCAAATCAACAAGCATTGGCAGATTCATTATTGCATTACTATGGTCCCGACGGTATTTGGTGGAACGTTACTTCCGCACACTTTACCGATCTCGAAACTCCGAGCAAATATGAATTAAGTCAAAACTATCCCAACCCATTCAACCCGGCAACAAGAATAAACTTCTCAATTCCTAAAGCCGGCAACGTAAAACTTGTTGTTTACGATGCATTGGGTAACGAAGTAGCAACATTGGTTAACGAAAATAAATCTGCAGGAAATTATTACACAATTTGGGATGCATCGAATATTTCATCCGGTGTATATTTCTACAGATTGGAAGCAGGCTCATTTACTCAAGTTAAGAAAATGTTGTTAGTAAAATAATTTCTGCTTCATAGATTATGATTAAAGGCTGCCAACCGGCAGCCTTTTTTTATCCTTTTTTCCCCACTATTTAATTATGAATAATTTTTAATAATTCTTTTGTTCTACCTTATAATGCCAATTATTATGTTTGTAACATAAAAAGAAATAAAATGCTTTTATCTTATTATAATCGGAATTATACCCCATTTGGGGGATTTTTATATGAAGATTTTTTAAGAGTTTTAGATGCTAAATTATTTTTTATGGTGCTGATATGAGTGAGAAAACAAAGAAAAAAAGAAATTGGTTTATTATTAGTTTAGCCGCAATTTTCGGCTTGGTAATTATATCTTTCATTTCAATTGAAATAACTTCACAACCTTCATTTTGTAAAACATGTCACTATATGGAACCTTACTACGAAAGCTGGAAGGCATCGGTACATAATGATGTGACTTGTACAAACTGCCATTTCCCACCCGGGTTAGCAGGTACCATAAGGGGCAAACTGGAAGGTTTGGTGCAAGTAGTTAATTATGTTTCCAGTTCCTATTCCAGAAGAAAACCTTGGGCGGAAATTGAAGATGCTTCATGTTTGAGAAGCGGTTGCCACGAAACTCAAAAATTAAATACTGATATTGAGTTCAAAGGTGTTCACTTCAATCATAAAGACCACCTGACAAATATGAAACGTGGCAAAAAGTTAAGATGTACCAGTTGCCATTCTCAAATAGTGCAGGGAGATCATATTAAAGTAACCGAAACCACATGTTTCCTTTGCCACTTTAAAGAAAGTGACCTCCGTACGGAAAGTTTTATGAAAAAAGTTTCCGATTGCGGTAATTGCCACAAATGGGAAAAACTTTCCAAAGAGGAGAGATCTAAATTTAAGTTCGACCATGAATTTGTTTTACAGAATAAAATTGAGTGTCAAAGATGTCACGATAAGGTGGTTGTAGGTGATGGTTTTGTTCCGAAAGAAAACTGTTTCAGGTGTCACTGGGACAATGAACGGCTTGGTAGATACGACGAAGTGGAACTCATTCACGAAAACCATATAGAAAAACACAAAGTTGAATGCATTCAATGCCACCTTCCGATTCAACACAAACTAACAAAACTCGATCCTAAGAAGGAATTGGAATGCAATACTTGTCACGAGAATATGCATCATGAACAGAAGGCATTGTTCACCGGTGAAAATCTGGACGGGTTAAAAGGAATTGAAAACCCGATGTATACAGTTGGTTTGGATTGTTCAAGCTGTCATATCTATCATGAAAACTTAAGAAAAGATAGCGGCATTATGAGAGCAAACACTAAATCGTGTGAATCGTGTCATGGGAAGGGCTACGGAAGACTCTTAAATATGTGGAGAGAAGCCGCGAACAAGAAAATCACTAGATTAAAAAATAACATTAAAAAAACAAAATCAATTTTATCTACAACTTCAGGAAGCAAAAAAAATAAAGCTGCCAAGGATATTAAGGCAGCTGAAGAAATTGTACACATATTGAATGAAGGTAAAGCGATTCATAATGTGTACTATTCATCTCAACTTATGAATAGAGGTGTAGAGTATTTGAATTCTGCATTGACTGAAATGAATGCTGGTTTTAAATTCAAAGTTGACAAAGAAGCATCCTCTTTTGTTAGTGAGTGTAGAAATTGCCATATAGGCATTGAGGATGTAACGGTTCAACACAATAATAAACTCTTCAATCACGGTCAACATCTTAAAATTAAAGGCAACGATTGCTATAAATGTCACTCCAATAAAAAGAAACATGGGGAATTGGTGTTGACAGATCAACAGTGTGCGTCTTGCCATCATCAACAACCGGATGAACTGGATTGCAGCAAATGTCATACTACCGAATTTATAATTCAAAATGGTGAATTTATGGGGCTGGATGAACCGGATATTATGTTCGATTCCGATGTGGCTTGTGTCGATTGCCATATGCCGAACGACAAAATACAACGCCCCGAAGAAAACGTCTGTGAGTCTTGCCACGATGAAGAATATACAGGTATTATGAATGATTGGCTGGATGAATACAACGAGGCATTGACCGAAGTGGAAAAGAAATTCAGTCAAGTTAAAAAGTTCTATCCTAAAGGCCTGACCGGTGAATTGAAGAAATTAAAAGATCAACTTTCTTTGATCAGATCTTCTTCGGCAAATAGCCTTCACAACCACTCCATGATTATGACTGCGTTGGAAAACATTTCCACTAAGTTGGATGATCATCTTTCACAAGATTAATCTTTCGAAGCCCCGCTAGTGCGGGGCTTTTTTTTACATTAACAGGATTCTTTTTATCTTTCAAGTAGTAAAAAAAACAAAGATGGGAAAATGAAAAAACTATTCGCATTATTCACCTTATTTTTGACATTAACCGTTTTAGCACAAGGGCATTC
>CAZULK010000133.1:0-7657 GCA_964621225.1 uncultured Melioribacteraceae bacterium
TTTATTAAATTTTTAAGGAAAAGATTTGAAGGGGCAAACAAATCCCTCTTTGACGAGGATGGCAATCCGGTTTCTTTTGATTTGATTCGAGCTAGTGTGAATTTGATTGTAGCAAGTATACTTATCTCAATTGCTACCTCTTGGAAATTACCTCTTTCAACAACTTATGTTACTTTCATGGTTGCAATGGGAACTTCATTGTCCGACAAAGCATGGGGGAGAGATTCCGCTGTTTATCGTATCAACGGAGTGATAACGGTTATCGGTGGATGGTTCTTCACAGCTTTCATCGCTTTTACAATTGCAGGTATTTTTGCAACTATTATTTATTTTGGGAAACTGATAGCAATTATCGGTCTTTCGTTACTTGCGGTTTATTTCATCTATAGAACACATAAACTTCATTCGAAACAAATAGAAGCCGAAGAACCCGAAGAAGCAATTGAAGTGGGAGAAGAAACTTCTGTTCTTTCCACTTTGGATAAAATAAATAATAGATATAAAAAATTCTTTTCAAATATTATAAAATACCTCGGAAGCACTCTTGATGCGTTTGCCAAATTTGAAAGGGATGTGCTGAAAGAAAATGTAGTGATGAATAAAAAGATCAAAAAAACGGCAAATAAAATTGTTAACGAAATTATTTTCATCATTAAAAATTTGTCCGACTCCGAGGTGAAGAAGGGGCGCAGATACGGAAAAATAATGGGTGCAACACAGGATATTTCCTACAATGTGCGTTCTTTAATTCAAATGCTGTTCGATCATGTAAACAATAACCATCGTCCCTTGCCGCCAGAGAAAAACAATAATATCGTGAAAGTAAACGATGCGTTAACTAACCAATTGAAAGCAGCGATGGATTATTTTGAAGATAATTCAAAATATCCCGAGTTCGTTAAGAAAACCGAATTAATTACAAATCTGTTGCAAGAGTTGGATGAACAACACGTAAATATGCTTAGGAACGAAAGCACAGGAGATTACAGTTCCAGAGGAAATATGTTGTACCTGGATATATTGACTACAGCGGATAATATATCATCGCAATTATTCCATTTGGTTACTGTAATCAATAAAAATTATGTTTCATTAAAAGAACAGAATGGTAAGGATTAAAAGTAAGGCGGGTACTACCCGCCTTCTTTATTTTATGATCGCCATTTTTTTTGAAATTCTCTTTCCCGCATAATTTATCTCATAGAAGTAAATACCGCTGTTTAGGTCATGGGCATCGAACTCTACAGTATAAGTACCCGGAGCCAGTTCCCTATTCAAAAGTGTTTTTACAATTCGTCCCAATGCGTCGTAAACAATCAGCTTCACTTTTGATATTCCCGGGGAATCTCCTGCTTTGGGAATAGAAAACTTTATTTGAGTTGTTGGATTGAATGGATTTGGATAATTCTGATAAAGCTCAAATTTATCCGGTTGCTCTCCTTCTTCTTTCACGCCCACCGCCAATTCTGTTGTGAATCCCCAAACTATGGAGCGCGGTCCGGCGTAAGTATCGGTATATCCTTGTATCACCCAGTAATACTTTTTATTGTTCTCCAATGGGCCTATTGTTATTGAAGTATCTGCTATTCCCGTTGAATCAAAAACTATGGAAGATGAAGAAAAAGTTGGTACCGTAGCTACTTGAACTTTATAATAGCTCGCTCCGGATAAACTTTTCCACCTCAATGTTGGCGTTGTGCTTATATCCGTCGCATTATTTTCAGGATATACATGTTGTGGTTGAGCGATAGAAGTTATGAAAAATCTGGTTTCTGAAAAATTACTCTTGAATCCTCCGTTGTTGGCTCTAACTTTCCAATAGTAAGTTTTTCGTCCCAATTCCAAATCGGAAAGTGTAAATGTTGTTGAGCCCACACTGTCTTTATAGACGATGTCAACAAAATCCGAATCCTTTGCTACGATCACATCATACAGAACGGCATCGTCCACAGGTTCCCATTCAATCTTTTGAAATCCGGTTGAGCCTTCGGAGCCGTTTTCGGGTGATTTCAAAACGGGATCGGCGGGAACAGAGAAATTCGTATCGAGTTTTGTTACAAACATGGATATTTTTTCTATCGGATTGTCATTTTCATCACGAGGAACGTTCACAATGAAATCAACTACATCCATCCCTTCGTAAACTTTACCGTAAGCCGTGTAGTTGTAGTTCAAAAATAAATTGTCAACAACATTTACAAAGAATTGAGAATTTGCGCTATTTGGATCCTCGTCTCTGGCGGCTCCAATTATTCCTCTCTTGTGTGCAACTCCGGTAAATTCCGCCGGAATATTCTTTTGTGTGGAATCACCCAATCCCCAAGTGTCTCTTGGTCCATGCTTTGAATTGGGATCCCCGCCTTGAATCACGAAGTCCGGAACTACCCTGTGAAAGGCAGTGCTATCGTAGAATTGAATATTCACAAGGCTATCGAAATAAGCCGAATGCAGAGGGGCAATAATCGGGAAGAGTTCAATTTTAATGAAGCCCAACACTGTATCTGCCCTTTCCGTTCTGATTAAATATCTCGGTTTGCCGGTTTGAGAAAATGCGCTTGAAGAAAGCAGAATGAAAATTAAAAAAAGTGGAAGAAGTTTTTTCATCTTATCTCCTATGAATAATTCTTCTACAAAAATAATAAAAAGAAAGTAGAATAAAAGGCCAATGTGAAATAGAGCATTTATAGTTGATTGGACAACATAAATTAAGTGTTAAATATCATTTCCGATTTTTCTACCCATTTAAAAAATTTTTTCTTATCTTGAAATATAATTTGAACATAATCTTAAAGGAGGATGTATGTTTGAAGGGAGTTCTTGGGTTGCAGGCTGGGGAACACTTTCCTTAATCAATGCCGGTTTAGCCCAATCAAAAAACAGAAGCGGTTTCTTATGGTGGCTTGCTTCAATTTTTATTGGACCTATTGCAACGTTTTTAATAGTTGTTTTACCTAAATTGGAAGAGTTCTAAATCATTTACTCATATTTTGTTTAAATAATTCCAATACATTTTCTGCTGCGGTGGTGGGAGAAATATTTCCCGCCGCTATTTCGCTTTTCATTTTTTCATATTCATCTCTAACCTTGGAGTTATTGAAAAACAATTCTTCCAATCCGGATTTTATTAAATTCTTTGTCCACTCCAAATCCTGTGCTTTTCTCCTCTCTGTTAATAATCCCGAGGAAGTAACATATTTGCGGAATGAGGAAATGATATTCCACAATTCTTCAATTCCGTCTCCTTTCAATGCGGAAGTCGTAACTACTTTAGGTTCCCATCCTTTGGTGGCAGATTGCAGATAGTGAAGAGCATTGGAATATTCGGATTGCGCTATTTTAGCCTTCTCAATATTATCTCCATCTGCTTTGTTGATTGCTATGCAATCGGTTAATTCTATTATTCCTTTTTTTATTCCCTGAAGTTCGTCTCCTCCGCCTGCTATGAGTGTTAGTAAAAAGAAGTCGACCATAGACCTTACTGTAACTTCGCTTTGACCAACACCGACAGTTTCGATTAATACTATATCGAACCCGGCCGCTTCGCAAACGGTAATAGTTTCCCGGGTTTTACGCGCAACACCACCCAATGTTCCTCCGGAAGGGGAGGGGCGAATAAAGGCATTCTTCTCTTTCGACAAGTTCTCCATTCTGGTTTTATCCCCTAATATACTGCCTCCGGAAATGTTGCTGCTTGGGTCAATGGTTAAAACGGCAACCTTATGGCCTTTCTTTATGAGATATAATCCCAAGGCTTCTATTAAAGTGCTTTTACCTGCTCCCGGAACTCCCGTAATTCCGATCCGAAATGAATTCCCTGCGTGGGGAAGTAAATCTGTCAACAATTTTTGTGATGTTCGATGATGCTTTGCGGAATTACTTTCTATAAGGGTTATCGCTTTTGCCAATGCAACTCTATCTCCCGCAATTACCTTCTTTTCCAATTCATCCACACTGAATTCTTTCGGCTTAACAAGATTATTATTCAATTTTTTGGAAGGTTGTGTGCCTTTTACAATTCTGACTGCAAATTCCTTACCGGCATTTTCAGGCTGCCAATCGGGTCTTGTTTCTTTTCTATTTCCCATCAAAAATTCCTTATTCTTTCTTTAAAAAATAATCATAATCGCCCCCGAATGAAATTTTTATTTATACAGATAATATGGAAAATTAAACACTTGATCCAAAATTCATGTGCGACAAAATTTTACATGAATTTTACAATTTTTTGACAAATCAATTTCCTTTTCCATTTATATTACTTCCGAGAATAGAAAGATTCAGTAAAATTGTATATGAGATACAAAAGGAGATTGGAAATGAGAAAGACAGCAATGGCTAAAATTAATATTAGCTTAATATTTGTGCTTTTGCTCTATTCTGTGTCTCTTGCACAAGATCATTCCACTAATTACACTCATTATTGGGGTAGTATAGGTGGAGGATACGGAAATGAATATCTCAACTATTATTTATCGTTTAGCTTTCAGGATAATTCCTATCTTTCAACACTATTCATAACCGTAATTGACAGTACTGCGGGATTTATTGGGACACCTGAAAAGGAGAAAAATTTTCTGGTGGTTGGGGGAATGTATGGCTTATCCACACAAGATGAGGATTGGCATGCATCAATTTCTGCTGGTCCGGCACTAATTATTCTTACCAGAACGACGAACATCTTTCAAAAGCATGGTGGATTATTCCCCGAAAAAATAGGTGAAGAAAAGAAAAGAAGTACCTCAATTGGATTGAATTTAGAAGCTCAGCTTTTCCGGAAAACAGGAAAAGTATTTGGGATAGGCATTAAACTATTTGTGAATGTTAATGCATTGGAAACTGTAAGCGGTATTTCAACTAACATTGCAATTGGCAGTTTATATTGAAGCAGTTCAATGGATTCAATAAATATTTACTTATTTAATTGCCTTTACCGGAGTGAAAAATGAAATCAATAATTATATCCGTCATTTTGATTATTGTTCTGAGCGCAAAATTACTAAATGCAGCGCAAGAACATCATAATCTTAAAATAGTAACTGTGAATGTATGGTCGGGACTTGATTATGATGGAATTATTTCCGTAGGTGAATATGAAAAGCCACAAAGAAGAAAAGAGCGTTTTGAAATACTCTTAAAGCAGCTTAAAGCCGAAGACCCGGATGTAATATTTATCCAGGAAGCCAATCCGGTTGGAGGTTTTTCGACCGGATTAGCCGACTCTCTTTCGTTCGATGAAATTCATCAATTATGCTTGGGGGGCATAAAGATTGCGGGATTGGGGATTCCGTCGAACTTGAATGAGGGTATTGCAATACTTGCAAAACCCGAACTAAATTTAAAAGAAAAAAAAGTTTTTAAATTAGCCGGGTCATTCGGCATTTATGGAGATGTAGTTACTCTCCATACGGATGAATCCATTTTTGCTCTCGTCGGGAAAATTACGGTTAATAATTCTCCCATTTATTTAATAAACGTTCACCTTACTGCCGAACCACGGTTTAACAATGAACTAATGGATAAGATCGATAGTCTGAAAAACAATGGGTTGCTTAGCGAAGAAAACTATAATGAAACATTAGCGAAAATTAAAAAAGTTAACGGTAGCAGATTGAAACAGACCGTCAAATTAATTGATGAATTAAATTCGCTGGAGAAAGACGTTCCGTTTATAATTGGAGGAGATTTTAACGCACTTCCCGGTTCTCCGGAAATATTATTATTGAAAGAAAAATTGGATTTAATTGATTCTAATCTTGACGAAGAGGGAAACAATTATACTTGGAATCCTTTAATAAATGATAACATTAGTTATTCTACACAATATCATAAAACGAACAGGGTAAATACAAACGGTTATAAGTATATAGAATCCTTATATGACGAAAAGCCCAGAAGAATAGATTATATTTTTATGAGCAGGCACTTCGGAGAAAAAAATGTACTGGACGGAAAGGTTATTCTCGACGAACCGCAAAACGGATTGTTTGCCTCCGATCATTTTGGGTGGTCTGCAACTATTGATTTAAGCGATGTGATTAAAAATTCTCCAAAAGAGTACAGACAGTTTATGCCCGTAACAAAAAACGAAATAGAAGCTTTACCGATTTTATCGTATGACACGGACGCTGGGTTCGGTTACGGAGCCAAATTATTTTTGCTCAACCAATTGGGTATGAGCGAAAGCTTTGATATAGTTGGTTTTAACAGCACAAATGGCGAAAGGTGGTATCGTCTTGTATTTTCCATCCCCGATTTCGAATTGCGCCAAGGTAAAATATATCCACTATCGTTCGATTTGATAATTGATTACGATAAATGGATTACCAATAGTTATTTCGGAATCGGAAACTCTTCGGTTTTTTCAGCACGTGAATATTATACAAAAGAACCGCTCGAAATTTCGCTGACGTTAAGTAAAGGGTTCACCACTAAAACTGTAGCACAAGCGGGAGTGCGTTATAAATCAATAAAGAATTCCAATTTCGAAAAGGGAAGCATTCTATCCAATTTAACGCCGGTATTAAACAGAGGAACTGCAAAATATATTTCTGCATTCGCAAATATCCGGTACGATTCCCGTGACAGTTACATTAATCCTGCTAACGGAATAGTCGCGCAGGGAGAAATAGAATTCGCTCCGAAGTCTAAAATTGTTAATGTGGCATTTGCTAGATATGCTGCTACTTTTCAATATTATTCAGTTCTTTTTTATCCAACTACAATATTTGCAGCAAGATTAAACGTAACGGGGTTGTACGGGGATAACCTTCCGGTACAAGCTTTGCTTTCTATTGGCGGAACGAATTCATTAAGAGGTTATCCGCAGGACAGATTTCTCGATAAAGCAAATATGGTATTCAATTCCGAACTACGATTCCCCATATACGGAAGATTGGGTGCGGTATTAGGAATCGACGCGGGAAAAGTATGGAGCTCAATTGCAGATATTGATTTTAAGAAATGGGCGTTCAATCCAGATTTGGGATTGAGATTTTATATGGATACTTTTGTAGTAAGATTCGATGTTGGTTTGGGTCCGGAAACTACTGGCATTTATTTCAATTTCGGACAATTGTTTTGATAACTAAAATAAATGAACCGGACAAATGTATTACCTAAAAAAATGGTATTTCGATTTTATTACCGACAACGGTAATGCGGGAATTATTTATTTTATTCATGCCGGTATAAGTTTTCTTAAATACGACAGAGCTATTTTATACTATTATGACGGGAGCAAACTCAACGAAATCTCTTTCCCGGTTAAATTCATTTCAGCGTCAAATAATAAGATTGTCACTTCTTTGGGGACAGTTGAGATAAACGAAAACAATTGTGAATTACACTTATCCGCTAACAAAGTAGCAGTTAATCTGAATTACAGATTAAATAACAAATTCAAGCCCGTGAAAAACAAAATACTTGAGGGAGAGAAATATCTCAACTGGGATATTGTATTTCCGGAAGGAAGTATTGAAGGAGAATTAAATCTGGAGGGTATGAAAATTATAATTACTGGAAAGGGTTATCACGATTATGTGGAATTTAATTATTCTCCTTTCAAATTACCGGTTGAACAATTACACTGGGGAAGGATTCATTGCGGTGAATTTTCTTTTGTTTACGACTCGATAAAATTTGATAACGGCAAGGACTA
>CAZULK010000134.1:0-7569 GCA_964621225.1 uncultured Melioribacteraceae bacterium
CCGGTCCCAAAGCTGAAACAATAAGCGCCGGATTTGTTGCCAATACGGGATTTGGGAAATTATTATTCGGTTATCAATACAGAGTTCTCAGATATTATGATTCCTATTATTCAAATACGAACTATAACACAATTAAATTCGGAAATATCTTATTAGGATATCAATTATCAATTTAATAAATAATTAAAGGAGTAATTATGTTAAAAAAAATACTACTACTCACATTCTTCACCTTCGCTTTTGCATTAAACGGTGTGAAAGCATCGGGAATAGAGGTTGAAGATGTGTACGATTTCCAACTCGCTATTCAATATGCTAATACAAATCATATTGATACTTTATATTTAGTAACCAGTGGTGGAGTATATACAACTCAAGATACCAATTTCTATTTTATCTATTCTCCCTTAACAATTGTTGCTAAAGAAGGATTGGCTGAGAGACCTATAATCACTCATGCAAATGCAGATTCCTCCGTCCTGGAAATATTCAGAATAGCCAACGATTTTACAGTCGAAGGTGTAATATTCGATGGTGGGGTTGATTATAGCGTGGGAATGAAATATGCTTTACGCGCAGGCGACGGTCCGGAAGATAATCCTCTTCCTTTCAAAGAAGGTAGTAATATAACTGTGAAAAACTGTATATTCAGAAATTTTTACAGATACAACGATCTTGAGGAAGAAGGCCACGCAATTTATTTCCTGAAAGGAATAAAAGCAGGTTCTGTAAAAATTGAAGATTGCCGCTTCGAAAATATAGGTGACGAAGCAATCAGAATGACGGAAACAGAAAAATATGCTACTGACAGATGCTTAGATACACTGATTGTTAGAAATTGCTCCTTTACAAATATTGATGCCGAATGTGTACGTTTTTATGCAGATAAAGATACTGCAACGACTGATGCATATGTTCTTATCGAAAACTTATCGGTAAATAGAAGCGCTACCCGAATGATGTACATTAAAAACAACCGGGGCACTATAGCAAGAAACATTATAGTAACCAACAGTAGATTACCCGGTTCAAACCGCGCAGAAAGAGCTGATTATGTTATGCAGATTCAGGAAAAAGGTTCTTACTTAAGTCATGTTGATACATTAAATATGATTTGGGGACTTAATGCCAGTGATACCAGAATAAGTGCTTCGAAAGGTGGAATGGTTGATAAAACAACCATATTCGGTTTCGATCCGGAATATGAAGACGAAGCGAATTTTAATTTAGTGTTAAAACCAACTTCCCATGCATACTATTCGGGCTACAACAATACACATCTTGGGGATTTGAATAATGCTATTAATACTCCTCAGGTTGCTCCTCTTAATGTTGAAATAGTTGGTGAAGGTACTGTAGAATTCAGTCCGGAAAGAATCGGTCTTACATTTGCTACAGGTACAAATGTTACTATGACGGCAGTGCCCGATTCAGGTTACGCATTTGTAGGTTGGAGCGGGGATGTAACATCAACAGATGCATCTGTAAGCATTACTGTGGATGCGGCTAAAAATGTTACAGCAACTTTCGAACCCGTAACAGGTGTTAACGAAGAATTATTAAATGCAAACAAATATTCATTAAATCAAAACTATCCGAACCCTTTCAACCCTTCAACACTAATTGAATTTAAATTAGCAAAGAGGGGTAAAACAACACTTAAAGTCTTCGACGTACTCGGTAGAGAAGTTGCTACATTATTGGATAGAGAAATGAGTGCCGGTAAACATTCCGTGATATTCGATGCTAAAAATCTTTCGTCCGGTATTTATTTGTATCAAATTAAATCCGGTTCGTTTATGGCTACTAGAAAAATGACGTTAATGAAATAAATAAATCGATCATTAATTAACGGAGTATTAAAATGAATTCAAAACACATTATCAAATCTTTACTATTCCTGCTTTTCATGGGAATAGTAAATCTATCGGCACAGAACGTTATACAAGTTGCTGCCGGAACGGACGTCCTTAAACCGGCTATCGATGGAGCGGCTGCCGGAGACATTATTGAGCTCACATCAGATGGTGGCTTATATCTTAATTCAGATCAAATTGAATTAAGTCAAGATATCACAATCCGTGCTGCTGCGGGCTTAACAAACAAACCTGTTCTTAAATATGTTGGTACTTCAACCGGTGCTTACATGTTTAAAGTAATCGCATCTCCTAAAGTTGCTTTCGAAGGAATAGAATTCGACGGAGACGGTACAGCAGAAGGCGGAGCAGCACTTGCAAAATATGCTTTACGCTTAGATAACCAAGATACTCTAGGCACAATGCAAATTAGAGTTAATGATTGTGTATTACATGACTTTAATGAAAAGATTATTAAACCTTATGAATATTGTGGTATTGATTCACTAATAGTAACAAACTCAATATTTTATAACGGAGCAAAGGAAGGTGTTACACTTTATAATGGTTCTTCCAGTGCTCCAGCAGCTGAAATCAAATTCGCTTTATTCGAAAATTGTACATTTTACGGTTTTGGAAGGGAAGGGATTAAAGGTGAAACCAATCCGAATACAGTTTTAAGAGTGAACCATTGTACGTTCTATGACGATGGCGGAACTTCTAAATCAATGTTTTATAATGACGATTTGTTAGATGTTGAAGTTAAGAACAGTATTTTTGTTAAAAATGGTTATTCGAGTTATTTTGTAAGATTCGAATCGGCCGATAATCTTTTCCATCACAATGTATTTTATGATGTTGCAAGTCACAAAGTATATAATGCTACGGTCTCCGATACTTTATTTGCAGACCCGATGTTTGCTGATCCTGCAAATGGAGATTTTACACTGGATCTTTCCTCACCTGCTATTGGCTATGCCGATGACGGTTATGCAGCAGGAGATTTAAGATGGGATCCAACAGCACAATTACCGAAAGTTTACCAAGTAGCTGCCGGAACAGATGTTCTTAAATCCGTAATTGATGCAGCTGCCGAAGGTGATACCGTGGAATTAACTTCCAGCGGCGGATTGTATTTGAATAACGATCAATTGGTAATTGATAAAAGCCTTTACTTCAGAGCAAGACCCGGTTTGGCTCAGAAACCAATTATCAAATACATAGGTACATCAACCGGTGCTTATATGTTTAAGGTAATTGCATCTCCTAAAGTTGTTTTCGAAGGAATTGAATTCGACGGAGACGGAACAGGTGAAGGTGGGGCTGCAAAAGCAAAATATGCTTTACGCTTGGACAACGGTGATGCAACCGGAACAATGGATGTAAGAGTTTACGATTGTTTCCTCCACGACTTTAATGAAAAAATTATTAAACCTTACGCATCATGCGGAATTGATTCATTGATAGTGCACAATACAACTTTTGCCAACGGAGCAAAAGAAGGTGTAACTCTTTATACAGGTTCATCCAGTGATGCTGCTGTAGAATTAAAATATGCGGAATTTGAAAATTGTACTTTTTATGGATTTGCAAGAGAAGGTATAAAAGCAGATACAAATCCGAATACTGTATTTAGGGTAAACCACTGTACATTTTATGATTGCGGAGGAACAGGGAAATCATTCTTATACGTAGATGATTTAACAGACGTAGAAATAAAGAACTCAATATTCGTAAAGAACGGATACGGAAGCTACTGGGTAAGATTCGAATCGTCGGCAAACTCATTCCACAATAATGTATTTTATGATGTAGCCACACATAAAATAAGCAGCGGAACGGTAGCCGATACATTGTTTGCAGATCCTTTATTTGCCGATGCTGCAAATGCTGATTTTACTTTGGATGCTTCTTCTCCGGCAAGAACAGCAGGGGAAGGCGGAACACCTGCGGGTGATCTTCGTTGGGCTATCGATCCAAATTCTGTAATAGTGTCTGTAGTTACTGTAGGTAACGGAATTGTTACATTGGATCCTCCCGGAAATGTTTATGCACCCGGTACCAGCGTTACATTAACAGCAGTTCCCGATCCGGGATGGAGCTTTGACAGTTGGGCAGGTATTTCTGTATTCCCGCCGGATGCAAATCCAGCAACAATTACTGTTAATGAAAACGTAACTGTCACTGCAACTTTTGTTAGCAATACTCCACAAGTTACATTGAGTGTAGATACACTTGGCTTGGGAAGCGTTTCAGTCGATCCCGCTCCGGGTCCGAACGGAACTTATGATCAAGGTACAAGTGTTACACTTACGGCTAATCCTCAACCAAATTGGCATTTTGTTGAATGGCTGGGTGACGTTACCGGTACTGACAATCCGGTTACATTCTCACTCGATTCAAACATGGCCGTAACTGCAAGTTTCGCAAGTGATTTTAAACAGTTCACACTTAATCTTGATGTTCAAGGTATGGGAAGTGTTTCTGTAGATCCCGAACCTATATTGGGAACATACGACACTGCAACAGTTGTGCATCTGAATGCCGTACCTGCTCTTGGATGGAAATTTGACGGATATTCCGGTGATCTAACATCCACTAGTGCAATGGATTCGGTTGTAATGGATGCCGATAAAAATATTACTGCAACATTCAGTGAAATAAACTATGGTTCCGGTGCCCTTGAAATTGACTCTACATGGGACCTTTATGATGCTGTAATGACCGCAAACAATAACAGTTCAATCGACACATTGGTGTTGACCACACCGGGTGTGTATACTTCGATGCATACCGAAGATGTTGCGGTAACTGCTCCTTTAACCATCATGGCGAAACCGGGATTAAGTGAAAAACCTGTAATTACCAATAGTGATCCTGAAAAATCGAATATCGATATTTTCAGAGTTTTTGAAGATTTCACATTGATAGGAGTTAAAATTGATGGTGGTCATCCTAAATCTCACGGAATGAAGTATGCGGTTAGGTTAAGCAACTATACGGATGGCGATACCGTGAGATTCGGAGTAAACCAAATCTTTGAAAACGTTGATTTTATCAACATGTATCAAGATAAAGATCCGAACAAAGACGGACATGCATTTAAGATTGATCGTAATGTAAGAGCCGGCTTGGTTAAATTCGAAAACTGTACATTTAACGGTACAGGTTATGAAGCTATTCGTATAAGCGATACGGAAAAATGGGCTACAGACAGGCCTCTCGATACATTGATCGTTCGTAATTGTACATTTACAAATATTGATGCAGAAGGAATTCGTTACTATTCCGATCCTGTGGACGATACTCCTGACGCTCCCGTTATAATTGAGCATTGTACTTTCGATCATACCGCTACACGTGTTATGTATCTGAAAAACAGTGGTGGTGCAATTGTTAGGGATATTATCATATCCAATAGTATTCCATCCGGTCACGGTAGAGATGACGATTTAATGGATGCTCAAGGTACAGCAGTATTCCCGAGCTATGTATCACACATAGATACATTCAATGTGAAAGCCGTGCCGATTAAATCTACCGACGGTATGGTGGATACATTAACAGTATACGGAATTGATCCTGAATACGAAGATGAAGCTAATTTCAATTTAACATTGTTACCGACTTCCCACTTATACAAATTGGGACATGACGGAGAAGCATTGGGAGATTTGAATTGGGCAACAAATCAAACCGTCAATGTTACTCTCGATATCATGATCAATGGTAACGGTACTGTTGAAGCTAACCCTGCTCCGATAGGCGTAACTTACGATCCAAATACACAGGTTACATTAACCGCTGTACCAGATTCGGGTTACGAATTCGTAAGATGGGAAGGTGATATTACGAGTGAAGATAATCCGGTAACAATTACAATGGATGCTAATAAAACAGTTACCGCTGTGTTTGATGTTGAAACCGGTGTTAAAGATGAAGTAATACCGAAAGAATTCAGCATTGCACAAAATTATCCTAACCCGTTCAACCCTTCAACATCCATTAAATTTGGGTTGCCGGTTAGTGCAAACGTTTCCTTAACCATTTACGATATGTTGGGTAGGAAAGTGGCAACCTTATTGAGCAATAAAGAAATGAAAGCCGGTTATCATCTTGCTTTCTGGAATGGAAGAAATGATAACGGTGTTATTGCTGCTTCAGGTATTTATTTCTATAGAATAAATGCTATCGGTCAGCAAGACAAGAAGTTCAATAAAACCATGAAAATGATACTAATGAAATAATTTATTGAAATCATTAATGCCGGCGGAATTATTTTTCGCCGGCTATTTTTATATAAGTTCGAGATACGCATGAAAAAAATTATACTGATATTCCTTTTTATTTTCGAGTTATATAACGCTCAAACGGTATACCGTGTAAATAACGCAAACGATATATCATCTGCAATGAATACCGCTCAACCGGGGGATACACTTGTGATGGCTTCCGGATTTTGGGTGGATCAAAGAATTTATTTCGAGGGAAATGGTACTCCGGAAAAGCAAATTGTTTTGAAAGCTGAAGAAGGGGGAAAAGTTTTTATCACCGGTAAGTCGTACTTAAGAATCGGTGGTTCCTATTTGGTTGTTGATGGTCTTAATTTTGTTGAAGGATATAGTCCTTCGGGTGCTGTAATAGAGTTTAGAACAAGTTCCAGTAAACAGGCATCATATTGCCGATTAACAAATACTGCAATTACTGAATTCAATCCGCCGAATTCCAGCGATGACAATAAATGGGTTTCATTGTATGGAGAACACAACCGGGTTGATCATTGTTATTTCGGAGGGAAAAGAAATTCCGGAACTACTTTGGTAGTCTGGATGGATTCGCAACCTGACTATCATTTAATAGACAGTAATTATTTCGGATATAGACCGGAACTGGGATATAATGGCGGGGAAACAATTAGAATCGGAACCAGTGATTGGTCAATGCGCGACTCCAAAACTATTGTGGAATATAATCTATTCGAGAAATGTGACGGCGAAACTGAAATTATATCTAACAAATCGGGGCATAATATTTATAGATATAACACATTCTTGGAGTCTAAAGGAACACTGACTCTGCGTCATGGAAACGATTGCGAAGTTTATTCGAATTTTTTCTTTGGTAACGGTAAAACTAAAACGGGCGGAGTTAGAATAATAGGTGAACGTCATAAAGTTTATAATAACTATTTTCAAGATTTAACAGGTTCAGGTTATTACGCTGCAATATGCATGGTAAAGGGTGTCGAAAATTCACCTCTGAACAGATATTTTCAGGTAAAGGAAGCTCAAGTAATTAATAACACAATTGTTAATTGTTCCCAACCATTTGCTATAGGATATGGAAGTTCGTCTGACCAAACACTTCCGCCAAAAGATATAACAATAGCTAATAACGTGGCTTACACCGGGAATCAAATATTTAAGTATTATGAAATACCTGAAAACCCGGTTTTTTCTCAAAATGTTGTTTTTGACGGACCTATAGGAATCGATCCGGTTCCGGATGGTATTTTATATACCGACCCTATGCTGGAACTTTCTGGCGATAGTCTTTACAGACCAAATATTAACAGTCCATTAATCGATGCCGGTGATACAAGTTTTGCTTTTGTAAGTGATGATTTTGACGGTCAATTACGTTCTGTAATTGATATTGGTGCGGATGAGGTATCTGATGATCCGGTATTGAGAAAACCAATAACAAAGGATGA
>CAZULK010000135.1:0-7389 GCA_964621225.1 uncultured Melioribacteraceae bacterium
AAGGCGCTAAACAGATCTGTCTATATGTACTGCAAAATAAAATAGCAGAGCAGTTTACCGACTGAACCGAACAAAAAATATTATTTTAACTATATACATGAATTCTTATTCTGTGAAGAACAAAAACCCTATATGGACTTTGTTAATTTATTTTCTGCTTTATATAGCAAATTATTCTCAAAGCTATTATTATAATCTTAAATTCGATATTGTAAACCAATCGGAAAATCTTTCACATAATTCTACCGTTGAAATAACTCAGGATGGCACGGGTTATTTATGGATATCTACGGTCGATGGTTTGAATCGTTTCGATAAATACGAATGTAAAATTTACAGACATATCCCAAAGGACTCTACATCTTTAACCAGCAATAGAACCGGTGCATTATACTGCGACAGCCACAATAATTTATGGATCGGAACGGTGGGGGGCGGAGCAAACAGAATGAATTTGGTTACGGGAAGGATAGTTCATTTTATGAACATACCCGGTGACGATAATAGTATAAGCTCGAATTTTGTAACCGGATTTGTGGAAGATAACAAAGGCAATATATGGTGCAGTACAAAGAACGGATTAAACGTTTACAGTTACAGAACAAATTCTTTTAAGAGGTTTTTACCCGGAAGTAAGAATTCTCCGGCTGGAAGGGAACTCTATTATCTGCTCAATGATAATGATGGCAGAATATGGATAACTTCAATAGACGGGGGGCTTTCTTGTTATGATCCCGGAACGGATAAATTCAAAAATTATTTACACAAACCGGAAGATCCTCAAAGCATTAGTACAAATAATTTAACAACACTGGCTTTCGATAAAAGCGGAAAGTTATGGATTGGAACATATGGCAGCGGAGTGAACATGTTCGACCCGGAGACGGAGACATTTACACATTTCAGGCATTCCTTTAAAAAGAATAGCATTCCTCACGATATAGTTTATGCGGTTTATGCAGACGAAAAGAACAACATGTGGATTGGAACCCGCGGCGGATTAAGCATATACTTAAGGAACGAAAATAAATTTGTGAATTATCATTATGTCCCCGACAAATTAAACGGATTAAGCAGTGATAATATTTCCGGGTTTTTTAAAGACAGAAAAGGAAATTTGTGGATTTTAACCTACGGCGGAGGAATAGACCGGGTAATTAAACAGAAAATAGGTATTACACTTTACAGGTCGAAGCCCGGAAAAAATTCCCTTTCGAATAATTTTGTTACTTCTGCTGCGGAATATAAAGGCAATCTTGTAGTGGGTACGGTTGAAGGGATTAGCGTAATGAACATAACTATGGGGAATTGGAAGAATATTTTTTACAATGCCAATAAAGTCAATTCATTAACTTCCAACAGCATCGGTGCGCTCACCACAGTAAGAAACAATTTATGGGTGGGAACACGAAACGACGGTATAAATGTTCTTAATGCCTCATTCGACGTAATAAAAAAATATAATACGAATAATTCCTCGCTTGAAGGAAAGGATGTAATTAAATTTTACAAATATGATCAAGCCGTTTGGGTTTTGAGCGCAGATAAAGGCATATTCATTTACTATTTAATTCCGGGCAGATTCGGAGCTTTTCCGGGTAATAATACAATAGTCCAGAATGGGAAATTAAATTCGCCCAGAGCAATCTCTATAGACGAAAATTATATATGGGTTGGATATTATAAAAACGGATTGTGGGCTTTCGATAAAAGCAATTATAAAATTGTTAAAAGCATACACCCTTATTTAACAGATTTAGATAAGGCTACAATCTGGGATTTGTATGATAACGGAAAAAAAGAATTGTGGATTTGTACAGACGGCAAAGGGGTTTTCAAACTGAACACGATCACCTTTGAAATGAACAGCTATTCTACCAAAGACGGATTGGCAAACGATGTTGTTTATGCAATTAAAGAAGATGATGAAGGAAATTATTGGTTCAGTACGAATAACGGAGTTTCTTGTTTTAACCCGGCAATAAATAAATTTACCAACTATAATATAAGCGACGGTTTGCAAGGAAGTGAATTCAATTACGGCGCAGCATACAAAACCCAAAACGGAGAAATTATATTCGGTGGAGTTAACGGTTTAAATGTTATTTCACCGGGAAAGATTAACTTTGATGAGCCTTCAAAAATAGTTATAACAAATGTGTTGGTTAACGATAAGAACTTAATTTCCGATTCGACGATATCTTACAAAAGGCATTTATATCTGGACTATACAGCCAAGGTATTAACGTTCGAAATAAGTTCATTGAATTATTCATCTTCTAAAAAAGAGAACTATTATTACATGCTTGACGGATTCGATGCGGGGTGGACAAACGCAAAGGGAAAGCATTCAATTACATATACCAATCTTGAGCATGGCGATTACATCTTAGTGCTAAAAGGAGAGACAAAGGGAGCAACTAAAAATCTCCCGATAACAAAGTTGTATATTACAGTTGTGCCTCCATTTTATATTACTTGGTGGTTTAGAACAATTTATATATTGTTTCTTCTTTCCCTCTTTGTATCGGCCATTAAATATTACTCGACGCGAAAACTAAAGAAGAGATTAATTTTGCTCGAAAAACAAAGAGCGGTTCAAAGCGAAAGGGAACGCATTTCAAGGGATTTACACGACAATATAGGTTCACGTTTAACTTTTATTATTAGTTCTTTCGATAACTTAATCTATTCCCGCAATAGCAATGGAACAACAAAAAAAATAACACAACTGCGTAATTACAGCCGCAGCACTTTAAACGAATTGAGGAATACAGTATGGGCAATGAAAAGCGACGAAACTTTACTCCGGGCTTTTGTCGTAAAAATAAGGGAAATGAAAAACCAACTGAATAATCATCTTGAAAACATTAAAATAGAAGTTAAAACCGTGGGAAAAAATAATATAAAGTTAAATGCAGTGCAGAGCCTAAATATTTTCAGAATAATTGAAGAGGCTATTCAGAACAGCGTAAAATATTCCGGCGGCGATAAGATAATAATAAAATTCAATATGTTTCCCGAAGGATTCGAATTAACGGTAAAGGACAACGGCTGCGGATACGATCCAAAGAAGATTAAAAGCGGCGAGGGCTTGCACAATATGAAATTCCGGTGCGAGGAGGCGGGCGGAATATTCAAAATAAATACCGGTCAACGGGGAACTGAAATAAAGTGCCGGTTCACAATAAATAATACAAATGCAGTATAGTAAATCTTTTATTTAAGTGGTATTTTTCTCCACACTACATCGGAGTGAAAATGAGTAAAATAAAAGTAGCAATTGCCGAAGACAACGATAATCTCGCTCAATCGATTAAAGAAAAAATAGAACTAATTGACGGCGATTTGGAATTTGTTTTTAGGGCGTGCAACGGGGTGGATTTGATGAGAAAGTTGAACGAAAATCACGCCGTAGATACAATTTTAATGGATATACAAATGCCCGAACTCGACGGAATTGAAGCGACCGAAATGGTAAAGAAAAAATATCCCGGTATTAAAATTATTATGCTTACAGTATTCGACGACGACGATAAAATATTCAGGTCTATACTCGCCGGGGCAAACGGATATCTATTAAAGGATGAACCGCCGGATAAAATATTGGAGAGCATTCACATAATTTACGATGGGGGTGCCCCGATGACGGCATCTATAGCCGCCAAATCACTCGAACTGCTTAGGAATCCCGAGAGGGTGGAAATTAAAAAGGAAGAAAAATCATATGCTTTGTCGGCAAGGGAAACCGAGGTTCTGGAGCACTTGAGTACGGGACTAAACTATAACGAAATTGCAGAGGCGCTCTTTATCTCGCCCCAGACGGTTAGAAAACATATTCAAAACATTTACGAAAAACTTCAAGTGCATAACAAAGTAAGTGCAATTCGCAAGGCGATAAACAATAAACTAATTTAAGCAACTTCTAATTTATAAGGATTTAACACGCAATAAATTTACTGCATTTGCGGTATTGTCCGTTTCCTTCCCCATTTTTAGTTTGCAGCAGATTAAATGATAATTTCCTTCCGAAAGCTTTCCATACAGAGATCACTTAATCTTTTAATAAAACGGTATTAAAAAATAAATGGGAAGGAGATCATGAAACAATTAGTCACAACTGTTTTTTTGTTACTGTTAATTTACTCAATACAATCAACGGCACAATGGGTTCAAACCAACGGCCCCCAAGGGGGAACGGTTTATTCGTTGGCGATACAGGATAGTGTAATATTTGCGGGAACAAACGGAGGAGTGTTCGTTTCGAAAAATTACGGCGAGAATTGGAAGGCGGTTCATTCCGGGATGAAATATAAAGAAATTTATTCGCTGGCATTTTTAGGAAACCGTATTTTCGCCGGTACGAAAAACGGACTCTATACATCCGAAGACTACGGCGAAACTTGGATAAAGGCGGGCTTATCGGGTAAACGTATTGCCTTAATTAAAGTTATCGATTCGAAGATATTAGTTGTAACGGACGGATTTTACATATCCAGCGATAGCGGCGCCACGTGGAATAATGTTGACCAAAACATTATTGCTTTAAGTTATGTGGACGACATAGCGGCAGACGGAAATAATATTTATGCTGCAACAGCCGGAGCGGGAATATATTTTACTTCCGATTTCGGTGCCACGTGGACGGAGATAAACAACGGACTGAGTAATATAACGGTAACATCGATAGCTGTTTTCGGTAACCATATTTTTGCCGGAACCCAAGGCGGGGGAGTTTTTGTTTCAGAGGACAATGGAAACAATTGGGTGCAATCGAATAACGGTATGAACGATCACTCCGTTAGATGTCTTTGCTCCGACAACAACTTTGTTTATGCATTTTCCGGCCCGGCCGTTTATGTTTCAGGGGATTACGGCGCAAATTGGACGAGCGTTAACAACGCATTCTTCAGAAATGAAAATGAAATTAACTCGTCAGTTGTATCGGGCAATTCAATATTCGCGGCAACTAACGGCGGGGGTGTTTATAAATCTACCGACAGCGGAGAGAACTGGACACCGTTAAATACTGGTTTGGCAAACACCAACGTGCAAGATCTGATTGCCGTAAACGGAAAAATTCTTTCGGCTACTTGGCTTAACGGAGTATTTGTTTCGGAAGACAATGGCATTAACTGGAACCAAACTCAAATGTATAGCACTCGTTGTGTTTCTCTTGTTGCTATTGGAGAAACCATTTTCGGTGCTTTCAACAATTACATCTTTAGCACAACGGATTACGGAACTTCGTGGAGCATGAAATCAAATGGGCTGCCTAACAGCGAATTAAAAAATTTAGCTTCTTCTGATAATGGCGATTTATATGCTGCCACATGGGTTGGCATTTTCTATTCATCCGACAATGGAGATAACTGGGCAAAAATAAGCGAGGGGCTGTCGTATCCGTATGTGAATGTTTTAGCCGTTAATGGCACCGAAATATTTGCGGGAACAGATGGAATGGGTGTTTTTTATTCTCCGGATAATGGTCAATCTTGGAATGAGGTCAATCAAGGCATAGGAGATAAAACAATACATGCACTGTTATATAGCGGGCAGGATCTTTTTGCCGGCACCAATGGAGGAATCTTTTACTCATCCGATAAGGGACAGAATTGGACTGCGGTTAATAACGGTGTAACGGCATACGAAATTTTATCTTTCGCAGAAAGCAACGGTAATTTATTCGCCGGAACTAAAAACGGAGGAATTATTTATTCGAAAGATAAAGGCGCCAATTGGTCGGATGTAAGCAACGGAATTTATTACGATTATATAAATACTATTTTACTAACCGACACAGACATTTTTGTGGGCACTAACGCCGGTGGGGTTCTTAAAAGATCCATTGATGACATTGTTACGTCAGTTAAAAACACAAATAAAGATATGCCGGAAAAATTCTTTCTCAGCCAAAACTATCCCAATCCATTTAATCCCACAACGATAATCGAATATACAATTCCCGAAAATCTTTCGGGAGAAATGGTTGTTCTCGAAGTATATGATTATCTCGGCAGGTTAGTAACTACACTTGTAAATAAAGAACAACCGGCGGGAAATTATAAGGTGCAGTTCAAGCCGGAAGGACTTGCCTCGGGAATTTACTATTATAGACTAAGTGCCGGTAATAAGATAGAGACTAATAAAATGGTATTAATCAAATAAAAAGGAAAAGTTATGAAAAGAGCAAAAAACATATCGGGAATAATTTTTTTCGCTATCGCATTAATGTTTATTATTAATGGTTGCAGCAAATCGGATAGCAATCCGGCTTCGAGCGACGACGGCTCAAGCGGAGGAGGAAGCGGTTCTAATCAAATTGCTATAACGGTTGGAAGCGGAACCCAGCCGACATATACTTGGAGCGGAGGCAAAGTATTTTCCGTAAGCGTAGTAAGAACTTCCGATCCAAATACAGTAATATGGGGAATAGCTTCTCCGGGTGTGGATGGAATCGATTCGCCCGTCACCCATGGTTCGGGCGCCAATATGACAACAATATTCGAGACGGCCGCGACGGAAAAGACACTTACCGCCGGTGTTTCTTACAGGGTTACCGTTTCCCGAACAGATAAGACAACGGGTTGGAAAGACTTTACGCCATAAAGGTGGATTAACAAAACAAGGAGAATAAATTATGTCAGTTGCAAAAAGAACTCTCGCAGTTTGCGCTGTAATTACGGGAATAATTTGTATTTTGTTATTAAACGGATGTTCAGCGCCAAAACAACTTGATCCCTCGGTTAATAAATTCGGAATGAAACTCTTCGAAGTGGCAAAAGCCGAAGCGCAAAAAATTGGAGGCAGTTTAAACGAAAGAGGAACGGAATTCAGGGATCTTGGCGGTTATGTGCCGGCTCAAATAATGGTTGAATCCAACGAGAGCGAAGAGAAATTCATCTCTTCCAAAGATTTTAAGGTTTCCAGTTTTGGTGCAGGAAAAACATATTACGGCATAGACGATTTAGCGATGGGCAGTTACCGCGCTAATAAATATGAAAAATATTTTGTTTTCTTTGCCGGGGATGCTTCCGGAAAAATTATTAAATATGGAGTTAAAAGTAAAACAAGATATTTGGTTCAAGAACTTTCAGATGGAAAACCGACCGGGAGTGAAGAATTCGGAGATTGGGACGATGAATGGAATTTAGACGAAGAAAAATCTTTGAACTTCATTAATGCTATTAGAGCCGGATTAAATTTACCCGAATGTAACAGCGCGGAAAATATATATTGTTCCAAGAAATAGAAAGTTTTTAGAACATCTTCTCTCTATTTATATTTAATCCGCCGTGTGGCTGGCGGCGGATTGAATAATAATTTATTTCCTCGCCGTTCCGAAAACCCACTCTTCCGCAAAAGAGGGAATGTAAACCGATCTGTAAC
>CAZULK010000136.1:0-7355 GCA_964621225.1 uncultured Melioribacteraceae bacterium
TATTTGAACAAATAAAATGATTTATTTAGTGAGAGATTTTTCAAATAAATATTATTCACCGACCTTAAACTTTCCGAAAGTCTTTCAGACTAACTGGCAAAACAAATAAATAACTTTTTCAAATAATCGAAAGGAAATTCTATGGAGAAGAGTATATCCAGAGTGATCTCCGAGTTTGCTGTTAATTTAAAATTTGAAGATTTACCCAAAGAAGTAATTGATGCCGTCAAAAAATTCATTTACGATTCCATCGGTTGTGCTTTCGGCGCAATGAATACTGAGGACGTAAAGATCATTCGAGAATTGTACACCGGTATTGGTGGTAAGGAAGAGTCAACCACAATCGGTTACGGCGATAAACTGCCGGCGGTTAATTCAACATTGATAAATTCATTGATGATTAGAGCGCTGGACTTTAATGATATTTATTGGAAAGATGATCCCTCTCATCCATCGGATTTGATTCCCGCAGCCTTTTCTGCCGGAGAATTGGTCGAAGCCGATATGAAAGATGTGATAACTGCAATTGTGTTGGCATACGAATTTGAACAAAGGCTTTGCAATTTTGCCAAACCAGGTATAAGAGAACGAAAATGGCATCATGCTACTTTAACTCAATTTGTATCGCCAATAGTTGCAGGTAAACTGTTGGGTTTGAATGTTGATCAAATGGTAAATGCAATCGGAATCAACGGATCTCACAATCATACAATCGGATGCCCCACTGCGGGTAAATTAACAATGATGAAGAATACTGTTGATCCTATGGCAGTTCAATCGGGAGTGTTTGCTGCATTGATGGCTCAGAAAGGCTATACGGGGACAGAAAAAGTATTCGAAGGGAAAGAAGGTTTCATGGACGCATTCATAGGTTGGAATGCAAAGGAAGAAAAAAATTCTCCGGTTACTATGCAAGGAAGAGACGGTGAATCCGATTGGAGTTGGGACGTTGATGCATTGATTGGCGGACTTGGGGAAAATTGGAAAATACTTGAATGCGGAATGAAAGCATTCCCGACCGAAGCTTTAACACATACACATATTTCTTGTGTTCTCAGGATAATGAATAATCACAATTTAAATTATGATGAAATTGAAGAAGTGAAAGTTACAGCATTCGCTCAAGCATATGATATTCTATTCGATCCCGCAAAGTACAGACCTGAATCCAGAGAAACAGCAGACCATTCACTCCCCTATTGTTTGGCTGCGGCAATTGTAGACAAAAAAATCACTACTCAATCATTTAGCGAAGAGAAATTGAAAGACCCGCGGATCTTTGAAGTAATTGATAAAATTAAGGGTGTGCCCTCCATTGAATTCGAAAAAATGTTTCCGGCTAAACAGCCATCCGAAGTAATTATAAAAACAAAGGATGGAAGACAATATTCGGAATACATGGAATACCCGAAGGGTGATCCACGTGAACCGATGACAATGGACGACATAGAGACCAAATTTAATTCCTTGAGCTCAAATGTTCTATCGGAAGAAAAACAAAAGAGCATAAAGGAAACCATACTTTCGTGTGAGTCATTGAAAGTACGTGATTTTATGGATAACTTAATAGCTGATAAATTAACGGTATAGTTATGAAAATTTCAGTAGGAAAACGAGACAAGTCTAATCGTTCAGACTGTTTTGTGGAATTGACTACAAAACGGTTTGGAGGTATTAAGCTTGAATTGACAAGCAAAGTGGCGCCGATGTATAAATCCCAAATCGAGGATTTAATATTCAATATTTGCAGATATTTTGACATTAGAAATCTATCCATAGTGATGGAAGATTATGGAGCGCTCCCCTTCACCATGGCGGCAAGATTCGAAACGGCTCTTAAACGGTTGTATCCCGATTTGGAAGGAGAATTTTTACTCCCGATGGCTAAGCATGCGAAGTATAAATCTCAAAAAGAGAGATTGAGACGGTCGAGGCTATATTTGCCCGGAAATTCTCCCAAGTTTTTTGTGAACGCCGGATTACATCAACCTGACGGGATAATTTTAGACCTTGAAGATAGTGTTGCTCCTTCGGAAAAAGATGCCGCAAGATTGTTAGTGAGGAACGCTTTACGTTCGGTTAATTTTTATGGTTCGGAAAGAATGGTGAGGATTAACCAATTACCTATGGGATTAGATGACTTGGACTTTATCATTCCTCACAATGTTCACGTAGTACTTATTCCCAAAGTTGAATCGAAGGAACAGATTCATGAAGTGGAAGAAAAAGTTTTGGCAATTAAAAAAGCAAAGAAAATAAGAACTGATATCTACTTCATGCCGATTATAGAGAGTGCTTTAGGCGTAGAAAACGCCTACGAAATTGCATCTGCGTCAAAATTCAACTGTGCTTTGGCAATTGGCCTTGAGGATTACACGGCCGATATCGGTGCGGAAAGAACTCTTGACGGTAAGGAAAGTTTCTATGCAAGATCAAAAGTTGTGAATGCCGCAAAAGCAGCCGGTATTCAAGCAATCGACACAGTTTTCAGCGATGTATCGGATATGGAAGGCTTGAAAAACAGTGTGATCGAAGCAAAATCACTCGGATTCGAAGGGAAAGGATGCATTCACCCCAGACAAATAAAAGTAGTTCATGAAGCATTCAAACCGACAGAAGAGGAAATTGAAAAAGCGAAAAGAATTGTCGAAGCATACGAAGAGGCTGAAAAAAATGGTTCCGGTGTTGTATCAATTGGGAGTAAAATGATTGATGCGCCGGTGGTAAAAAGAGCTCAAAGAATTTTAACATTGATTCAAAAAAATTGATAAAGGATTAAGATGGAATTGGTTAAAAATGCAGTTGGCAGACTGGTGCCCAAAGAGGTAAACGGAGAAAAACAAATTCCTTTCAAAGGTGTTGGGAAATATCTCCCGAAAGGGAATAAATATGGACCACCCATAAAAAGTTGTGCTAATTTTCCAATGGATGGAAATAAAGTTGTTAAAAATTTAAGGGAAGCACTTAAGAAAGCGGGATTAAAAGACGGGATGACAATTTCCACTCATCACCATCTGCGTAACGGTGATGTTCTTACTAATATGTTATTCGATACTATTAAGTCTATGGGGATTAAGAATATCAGATGGTTCCCCTCTGCTTCATTTCCTGTGCACCAGCACCTCATCAAATATTTGGAAGACGGCACCATACACCATATTGAAGGTTCAATGAATGGTCCATTGGGAAGATTTACTTCTCAAGGTAAAATGAAAGGAACAGGAATCCTCAGGTCACACGGCGGAAGATACCAGGCAATTCAAGACGGAGAAGTTAAGATTGATATAGCCGTAATTGCTGCTCCCACTGCAGACCCATTCGGAAATGCAACCGGTGATAGAGGTCCCACGGCTTGCGGCTTGCTTGGTTTTGCACTCGCAGATAGTATTTATGCAGACAATGTCATCGTTGCAACCGACAATCTTGTCCCCTTCCCTTGCGTTCCCTGGCAAATACAGGGCAATAATGTTGATTTCGTAGTTGAGGTTGATTCACTCGGAGATCCTTCCAAAATTGTTAGCGGAACAACACAAGTTACGAAAAGTCCGGATAGATTGTTGATTGCAGAATATGTAGCGAAATTTTTGGAAGAATCGGGAATAATGAAAGACGGATTTTCTTTTCAAGCCGGTGCAGGCGGAACCAATTTAGCCTTTGCCCTATTCCTTAAAGAAAGAATGAAAGCAAAGGGCGTTAAAGCAAGATTTATTCGTGGCGGAAGCACGAAATATTTGGTTGAAATGTTGGAGGAAGGATTAACCGATTACATTTTGGACGGTCAAACTTTTGATCTTGATGGTGTACGTTCAATGCGGGAAAATCCCGGGCATGTAAACACAAGTCCATTCACCAGTTACAACTATCACGGAAAAGGTAATTTTGCGTCGATGGTTGATGCAGTTGTTCTCGGAGCAACGGAAGTTGATTTAAATTTCAACGCTAATGTTGTTACACATTCGGATGGTTATCTGCTGCATGGAATCGGGGGTTGGCAAAATTGTCTCTTCAGTAAATGCACAATTTTAGCTATTCCTTCTTTTAGGGATAGAATTCCGGTAATTGTAGATGAAGTGACTACTCTAGTCGGGCCGGGCGAACTGATTGATGTAATTGTAACCGAGCGAGGAATAGCAATAAATCCCAAACGGAAAGATTTGATAAAAGCGGTTAAGAATTCAGATCTACCTATTCGTCCCATTAAAGAGATATACAAAGAAGTTATTGAAATATGTGGAGGTAAACCCGCTAAACCAAAAGTTGATAAAAACGATGTAGTTGCAATAATTAAGTGGGTCGACGGTACCGTTATTGATTCTGTATTCAGAGTAATTGAATGAATTGGAAGCGATACGACCCGGCCTGCTAAGAGGAAACAGGCCGGGCTGGGGAGGTATCTATGAAATTAGGGGTTAAACGCTTTCTAATTCGGAATGTTCTTCGTTGGTGAAGACTTTTTCTAAATCTAACAATATTAGGAGCCTGTCTTCAAGTTTTCCTACAGCAGTTATATATTCCGAATCTATTCCACTAACCATCTTAGGAGGCGCTTCAGTTATACCCCTAGGAATTCTTAAAACTTCATTTACTTCGTCAACTATAAATCCAATAGTTTTATTCTCTAATTCTACAACAACGATTCTCGTGTTTTTGTCTCTCTCTTTCAATTCCATGCCGAGACGTTTTCTTAAATCAACCACCGGAATTACTTTCCCGCGTAAATTTACAACTCCGTCTACATATTCGGGTGCATTGGGGACTTTGGTGATTTTCATCATTCTGATAATTTCTTGTACTTTGAGTATATCAACACCAAATTCTTCTTTCCCAATTTTGAAACTTACAAGTTGAAGAATATCATCTTTAACTTCGGTGATCTCTTCCATCATTCCTCCCTATTCAAAATCTTTTAAGTATTATCGTAAAACTCTTCGAATAATTTAGTCTTACGCCGAAAAAAATATTTTGCCCACCAGCTAAATAAATTTATTAAAGCAACGATAATAACTGTAGAATTGAAAATATGATATGCGAATTCAGGAAACATTAGATATCGACCAGAAAACCTCCGAGAAAGGATTTGAGGAGATAATTTCTGCAGGAAGCAGGTTTAAAAGGTTGGGAGAAGAATTTTTCGGTCTAAATATTGACGATGATTTTAATTTAGAAAAATTCTTAAAACAACTAACGAAATATAATTTATACTCTCTTCCGGTGGATTTGAATGAATTTTTCATCAATTATCACCATCCTCAGTTTTCCTTTCTGAAGGAATACTATTTAGTAAACGAGTTAGTGAAAAAATCTAACGAGCGGAGGAATTTAACCTTTTCCAGCAAGCAGTTGGAAGAGTTCTACGTTAAATGGGCTGTTTCTAAAAACAGTGAAGGTAAACTTTATTACGCCAAATCATTGATAAGCAAAATGAAGGATGATCACTCAAAAGTGTTGAATATGATCATCCTTGCTCTAATATTTTCCTACGAAAATTCCCTTTTGAACTATGAGTCAGCACTCAATTTACTCGAACGAGCGGAAAATTTTTACAACCGGGGAAATTCTTCAAGCATAAGAAACAGAATATTGTATTTTATTAATATTCTTACGGGATTTAGTTATTTAAAAAATTCTGATCCGGACGAAGCATTTAAGAAATTCCAAAATGCCGTTCAATTTAATAAATGGAGCGCAAATGCCAAATTTTATATGGCTCTTTCGGAAATTGGACTTGGCAACGACAATTCAGCGATAAACTATTTAAATGATGTTGTTCAATACGATGAAATAAGATTAAACTTTGCTATAACATCGAATAATTACCTATTATTCAAATATTTCATCGAGAACTCATTTATAGAGAATGTATTCCGGTTCAGCGAATTCAGCTCGTTATATGATCATTTCGTTCATCTTGCCAATGAAAAGATCACATTGGGATCCTCAAGTTTAAAAGAAATTATTTCCAAAAGCGAAGGTTTGGGAGATAAAAAGATCAATTCCTATTTGCATGAAACCAATAGAAAGGATCTGGTATTTATTTCCAAACTGCTTAAAGATTATAAGGAGAGTAAACATTATTATGTTCAAACTTCCCTTTTGATGTTGGAGAAAAAGCTGAATAATATAATTGAGTCGATCATAAAAAATATTCAGGATCACTATAACGAACGATTAAAACAACATATTTATTTGTATGAAGAGAAATTAGCTGCCGAAAATGTAAAAATTGCCGATTTGGAAAATTCGATTAAAGAAGCTCACAAAAAAATTGAAATAGACTTCAAGAAAAGAAAGCAACTCATTGAAAATGAATTGACCAGAAGATTGAAGGACTTGGAATATAAACTGGAAGAATTGGAGAATAGTAAGAACCAAGCATCGATTCACGCATTTACAAACAGTATGTTCTATAATACATTCATAAGTATTTTTGTTGCTCTTACCGGAGGATTTGCAGAATTTACCAATTCAAGCACCAGTGATCTTTCCGATTTTTCTTCCATTTTTTCAATTATAATATTACGCGGATTAAAGTGGGGATTGCTTTCATTTATTATAGGATTAATAGTCAGTGCAATGAATTCCATTTCTACCGTAATAAATATTTATTCAAAAAAGCAAAGATTAAGCAAATCAATTAATGATTCGAATTCATACAGGGAAAGAGTTTTAGAACTGTTAAAGAATGAAGAAAGCGAAGCCAAAGAAAAAGTATCGAAGAATACTAAAATTTTAATAAACAATCATAAAAAGAATATTGAAAGGCTGAAGATAGAAAAAGAGAAAAAGTTAAAAGAGATTGAAGAAGATGTAGCCCAAAAGATTGAAAAAGAAGTTAAACCTTTCAAAGAGTTAATGATGTAATAAAGTAAAACCTTATTGAAATATTAGAATTGAACATGAATATATATTAAAAAGGCTCCTAAAACGGAGCCTTTAATTTAATTGTTTAAATGATTTTCTTCGAGAGGGATATTCCGGTCAACTTTAAATACTCTGACCGATTCACTTAATTTTTCGGTTACGTTAACCAAGTTCTCGGCAGAATTAGCAATTTGGCGCACATTATTTGCTGCATCTTTAGCCACGGAGTTTATACTTTCTATATTGGCACTAATTTCGGAAATCACCGAGCTTTGCTCTTCTGCCGCTGTAGCAACTTGACTTACTTCTTCCATAACACGGCTGGACGAATCTAATATTTTAGAGAGTGAATCGCCGGCTTCATAAGCAAGAGAGGCACCTTTTTCAACTTCAATATTTCCTTTTTTAATTGATGATACTGCAGTTTCAGTTTCGGATTGAATTTGCTTGATCATATCGGCAATTTCCGTAGTTGCTTTTGTAGTTCTTTCAGC
>CAZULK010000137.1:0-7163 GCA_964621225.1 uncultured Melioribacteraceae bacterium
ACCTCAAAATTGTACTTGGGCTAAAGCCCGGTTTAGTTGTGATATTTTTGAAACCGTCGGATAAATCCGACGTCAATCTATCAAGCAAGAGCGTCATTGCCCACAGGCTACCGCGCACAAGGACCCCGACTTGTAGGGAGACGAGGCAATCTATGAAAATACGATTTATGTAACAGATCGCTTCGCCCCGATAAAGCGGGACTCGCGATGACGGGTATATTTCACTGGGTTTTAACCCAATTAAAATGGGGCTAAAGCCCATGAATTTCATTTAATCTTTTAGCCCGTCGACTGAAGTCGACGGCAATTTTACTAATAAATAACTATAAAAAAATTACAACTGACTTCAGTGATATATACTTGTCATTAATTTTGGACTTCAAACATTGCCGTTGGATTTATCCAACGGCCAAAAGTGAAAACAAAAAATAATAGGGCTTTAGCCCAAACCTTAGATTTGCATGTGGGCTGATGCCTGGTTTAATAGTGATAATTTATATTAAAAAACCGTCGGATAAATCCGACGGCAATTTTTGTGCTATACCAACCCACAGTTTCAACTGTGGGCTGGGGAATCACATTAAAAACATTACTTAAACGGTTTCAACCGTTTCTGATTTTTAGAACAACCCAATAAACTAATATGAAATGTTAACTCCTAAATAGAAAGACCTTCCCAAAGTGCCGTAATATAACACTTCTTCATAATCCGTATTGAGTAAATTATCAACTTTTAAGTAAAGCCGGGCGTTCTTCATAATTTCATAACCAATAATCATGTCCGCAATGGTATATTCTTTTAACTCAGTTCTTTTTGCCGGCCATACAGAAAAATCATTATCATATCTTTTCCCTACATATCGTACCGATGCATTCACATCCAATTTTTCAATTGGACTGAATTCAACTCCGAATACCGCTTTATGTTCAGGACGTCGAATCAATTGATCTTCTTTGTTTGCCCCATCACTCTCATCCACAGCTTTTGTATATGTATAAGATAAGTTGAATTTCGCAAAGTTGTTCATTTTGTAATTCGCTTCTATTTCAACTCCTTTGGAAGAAGCTTTATTTATATTTACCGGCTTAAAGGCGGCATCGAATCCTATCAAATCGACAAACGAATAATTGAAGTAGACTGCAGACAGTTCAAAATCATTAGAGATAAATTGTTCAATACCAGCATCCCAACCCTTGCTCTTTTCAGGTTTCAAATCCGGGTTGCCAAAGGAAGGATCGAACAGATTGAACAACGAAGGAGTTTTATATCCGGTGGAAAATGTAGCTTTAAGTTTTGTTCCGGTTGATGAAATGAAATATGCCGGAGCTACCCTGTAAGTAAAAACATCACCGAACTTTTGATGGATATCGTAACGAATACCGGCGGTTACGAAGAAGTTCTTTAATTTAAATTTATCCTGTAAAAACAGGGCTTTGGTCTGCGCAGACCGTGGCAGAAAACTACTATTGAAACTTCCCCAGGAAGAAGTGGAATAGTAATCTGTATTTGCCTTTTCTTCTTCCATTTCAAAACCGAAAGAAAGGAGATTATTATCATTTAAGTAAAGATGGTTCAACAATTCCAATTTATATTTGGATGCATTTGCATAGTTTGCAGAAGAGGAAGAATTAACATCATCCGGTAAATTTAGGGTATGTGCAATTCTTTTTATGAATCCGGCACTTACTTCGCTTTGCAACTTACCGTTAAAATAATTATTCGACGACTTCAAATTAAATAGTTGAGTTTCTGCGTTGTAATTATAATTAGGGTCATCACCGTTAGGCCCACTGTTGTCCAATTCGGCTTTGTGGTAAGTATAATTATAATTGAATTTCAAAGAATGATTTTTTGATAAAGTATAATTCAAATTCAGTTGAACATTATTATTCGAAAATCCGTCAAGCTCCTCGGCGCCATACTTTTCCGAAATTGCTGAAATGCCTTCGTTTTGCATTCTTGAATATCCCAAATAATAATTCAATCCACCAAGCTTACCGGAATAGCCAAATGAGCCTTTTGCAAATTTTTCCGAACCCCCTTCCAAGTTCAAATTAAGTTTAGGCTCTCCGCCATTTTTTGTAATTATATTTATCACTCCAGCCAGTGCGTCGGAACCGTAGAGCGTGCTTTGCGGCTCTCTTACTATTTCAATCCTTTCAATATTGGATAACGGCAAATTCGAAAAATCGTAAGCCCCATTCGGAGAGGAAGGATCATTCACTTCCATTCCGTCAATCAAAACAAGAGTGAAATTGCTCGCAGCTCCTCTCAGGAAAAGGGAACTAATTCTGCCGGGTCCGCCTTGTTCTGTTAAATACACACCGGCGGTTTCTCTTAGAATTTCAGGCAATGAAGATTTGCCCGAGCGCATGATTTCTTCTGCGGAAATGATTGTTACACTATTTGCAACTTCAATTGCGGGGGTCTCAACACGATCTGCAGTTACAATAATTTCATTTAGTTTGTATTCCTTTACGTCTTGCGCAAAGTTGGTTGCTATAATAGAATAGAACAGAATAAATAAATATAGTTTTTTCATAGAAGTTACTCCTATTATTTGTTTAAAAGTAACTTCGAGGGAGATGAATAACATCAATGTGATTCATTGTGTTAATCTAACCTCACCGTCGAAGGTTGATTAATATGGCATTTACGGCAGGTCTCCTGGCTTCGGACATCAAAGAGCGCCTTCCCATCCAATTGGACAGTGGCATTATGCTCTTGATTAAGTCCTTCACAGTTGCGCGGCAGCGCCGGATTCAAACCGGCTTCCCTATTGAGCTTTTCGCACCGTAAACATTTTTGAAAGAACGCCCAAACTTAAAAAACTCTGACGGAATTACAAAATATGGATCAAATTTATAAAATATAATTGTCGGCTAATTCAGAAAAAGCTTTTATTTGTTCACTTACCCACTGTCTATCTTTTTTCAATTCCTTAGCCATCAGTTCGGCAACATCCGCAGCAATCTTTTTAGCTGCACGCGCGTTTAACAGAAGCGCTCTCCTTCTTCTGGCAAGAAAATCCTCAACATTCCTCGCCATTTCATTCCTAACTGCCCAAATCACTTCCCCTTTGTGAATATTGAATTCCTCAGTGAATAACTCATACAGATTATTTTCGTTGCAAATCAGTTTTACATCTTCGGCATCGCTGCCGTATATTCCGAAATAATCGTAATTCAATTCTTTTTCGGTATAACCGTGAATACGCAAATCTTTTGTTTTGCATTCTTCCTCCTTTAAGCCCCCTAATTCCATTGCTACATCTACAGCATCCTCTGCCATTTTACGGAATGTAGTCCACTTTCCCCCGGCTATGGTAATTAAACCGGAATTTGATACCGTAATTGAATGTTCCCTTGAAATCTTGGATGAACTTTCAGTGTCGCTTTCCCTAACCAACGGCCTCAAACCCGAAAATACCGAAAGAACATCTTCCCTGGCCGGATCCTTTTCCAAATACCTTGCTGCATGTTCCAATAGAAAATCTATTTCTTCGGAATCTGCACGAGGTTCATAAACAGGTTCATCGACTTCAACATCGGTAGTTCCTACAATCACACGATTGTGCCATGGAATTGCAAATAAAATTCTACCGTCGTCGGTATGAGGAATCATTATTGCAGTATCCGAATTCAAAAATTTATCGGGTAGAATCAAATGTGTTCCCCTGCTCGGTTCAATCAGACGACTCTCTTTGTGCTGATCAAGGTTAATTATTTCGTCAACGAAAATACCGGCTGCATTTATTACAACTTTTGAATTGATCGAATATTCTTTTCCCGTTTCTTCGTCCCGGGCTATTATTCCATTTACTAAAGAGTTTTTCTTTAGCAAGTTTACGGCAGAAAAATAGTTAACTACAACAGCGCCATAGTCTTCAGCGGTTCTGAGAACATTTATTAATAATCTGGAGTCGTCGAACTGCCCGTCGTAATAAATTACTCCTCCTCTTAATCCCTCCGTTTCCAAATTCGGAATTAAATTGATTGTCTGTTCAGCATCAAGAATTTCCGAATCCCCGAAACCATATTTCCCCGCCATCGAATCATACAATTTAAGTCCGATGCCATAAAACGGGCTTTCCCACCAATTGTATGTAGGAACAACAAACCTGAGATTTTTAACCAAATGTGGGGCATTTTTACAAAGAAGTCCTCTTTCCCTCAATGCCTCCAACACCAAAGATATATTTCCTTGCTGCAGGTATCGAACTCCACCGTGAACGAGTTTTGTGCTTCTGGAAGAAGTGGCCTTACCAAAATCTGCTCTTTCAACAAGAAGCGTCTTATATCCTCTGGAAGCAGCATCGAGAGCAATTCCCGCACCGGTAGCACCGCCACCGATTATAACTACATCCCAAAGTTTTTCATCTTCAATTTTTTGTATGTTTAAATTGCGATTCACTTAGTCCCGGAACTTAAATTTTTGCATTACTGCAGATAACTTATTCATAAACCAATTGCCAATTTTCTTTCTTCTCGGCAGCAAGAAATCTTCGAGCAATGCAGCCAATTGGCGGGTTCTTAAATAACCGAATGATTTATGTGGATTGCTTTCACCATCACTCTGATAATTATTATACACCACGGCAGATTTTGCCAGCAATCCTCTGCTGTTCGGAAGAAACATCTCTTCAAATTTATAGTTTACAGCCAACTTATCATTTAAATCGGCAAAATTGTACCATCCCTTGGAGATGCACTCGGGCACATAAAGTTTATCGCTGGCTGCCGCATGTTCGTCTTTTAATTTTTTATAAATGAACGGTACTCCCAAAGGACTTCCGATAGTAATAAAAGTGTTTACACAAATCTCATCTTTCATCTCAGCCAAAATGTCGTATGCTATTATGGAACCCATTGAATGAGCTATTAAAAATATTTCCTTGCCCGAATGTTCAAGCAGTTTTCTTCTTAACCGTTCTTTAATCATTTCCGATGCTTTACATTTTGTATCGTTTTCATCCGTGCAATCAGCAGTAAAATAAATTGACAAATCTTGAAAGAAATGCTTAATAACAAAATCGGTAATGGAAGGAAAACTTACATGAAGTTTTTCATTAAAGATGATATTGTTCAGTTGCTCTTTAACAGAATGAATTATTGTATCCGTGAAAGTGTTGAGTCGACTTTTATTTTCCGTTGCCGGGACATATCTTTCATCAAGGAAATCCTCTTCATCATCGTCTGACTCATGAATATCCAACGGTAGAGGGTGTAAAACATCCGCCCAATAAACCAGTTCGAAGTTTAGTATTTCCTCTTTGCAATTTATCAGACCAAGCCCTTCCTGCAAAGATAAACGCCACCACTCTTCCAAAAGGAGTTTTGGGGGTTTATTTCCCAAACCATGTATTCCAAGAATAACTTTCTTTTTCATCACAATTGATCCAACTGGGATTTTAGCCAAGCGGCTCGATTAGTAGTAATTCCATCAACTCCCCATTTTAATAATTTTTTTGCCGTAGAAGGATTATCCACAGTCCAGACATATAAAGACAATCCTTGCGATTTAATCTGTTCAACGTCCTCTTTCTTTTTCAGAAGCCTGTAGTCCAAATCCAATCCTTCGAAACCACTCTTTTTACATCTTACTATAAGTTTCTCGATAATGGAATTTCTAAGCAGTGACTTATTTTTCTCATAAATAAAGTAAGTGGGAATCCGGGGAAATACTTTTTTCAAATCGCTTAATATTCCGGCATTGAAAGAGATAAACTTGATTGATTTTTCATTCAACAAATTTTCATACTTTTTAAGAATCTCCGATACATGCTCCCTTCCTTTAACTTCGATAAATAATTCCACATGCGAAGGAATGAGATTTAAAACTTCGGATAAATGGGGAATTCGTTCGCCGGCGTATTTCTCCCCTTTATAATTACCTACGTCAAGTTGCCTGAGTTCATTGTATGTTTGAGATGAAACCTTTTTGAATCTTCCGCCCAGTCTGAGAGTGGAGGCATCATGAATTACAACCGGCTCTTTATCAGCGGAAAGTTGAATATCAATTTCAATAGCTTCGGCATTTCTTTCCAATGCCAGCTTTATTGCCGCAAGTGTATTTTCCGGCGCGTCAAAGGATTCGCCACGATGTGCAATAATCAAACTCATTAGATCGCTTTATATTTAATTATAATAAATGATTCCATAAACTTAAAACAGAATCAAATCATAATCAAAATAACGTCTTACTTAATATTTATCTATTCCCTCAAATTATATTCTGGATAATATTTTTAGTTCCACTCCGTTAAATTCAGGTTCGTATCTGCAAACCCCACCAACGCATATATTTCCCGCTTGCCGCGAACCGACCAGCAAAGACACATCGGTGTGCATTCCGAGTTTATATCCAAATCTCACAAAGCCCCAGAATTTTCTGACTATTTTATTTTCTTCCGGCGAGGTTGTTTTCATTTCGGTTGCAACAGCCACAGATAATTTAGGCGCTCTTAAATATTCCAAAATGAAAAAATCCGAATAGTAGCTTTCACCGCTAATCCAATTTTCTGTGTTTTGATGTTCAAATGATAATTTCAATGTGTTAACATTTCCGAAATAATATCTTCCTTCGAAAACCGGCGTTAAATTTTTGGTTGCCGATTGCAGTTCTTCGTTATACCCAACTCCAAACAATGTATATATATTTTCGTTCCAATCCCTTTCCCATTCGGCAAATATCTCCTTGAACTGTGTTTGAACTTTTCTACCGTTGTTATTGAAATATGAGGAAGAGCCTAAAGTATTTGTGATACCATAATTAAACTGAAGGAAATCTTTTTCACTCAAGTAATAATTTGCGGATAATTGATATCCCTCTTCGTTATTTGCGTCCAAAGGAGATGGATGCCTGTTCAGCAATGTAAAGCTGTAATCCTGCCTTAAAGAAGGAGGAGTATTATACTGAACAGTTTGATCAGCCGAAGTAAATTGGAAATTGTCGTAAACTTTGTATTCGCCCGAGAGGGACAAGTCGCCGAAATAGCCATTGATATTGGCATAAATTGCCTTACCCACAAAATCCTGGGTACCAAGTAATTTGCGTTGCGCTTCATTTTGCTTCAACCCGTATTCAAAATATCCGTCCACATTATCGAATGAGGGAATAAGTCGTAACGAAGCAATCGAAGTTCTATCCGAATTCTTGGAAG
>CAZULK010000138.1:0-7092 GCA_964621225.1 uncultured Melioribacteraceae bacterium
GATGCTGAATCCGCATTCGTATTACAAAGAATTTTTCCTTTCATTTTAGAATTCTTTGTATAGTCTATAAAAACAAAATGAGAATCACCGTTCTGCACATTTATATGAAAAGAAGTGTCTCTGAACAGATCTTTCTTCAGAGTGAACACATATTCCTTTTCGTCCAGCCAGGCTAAGGTATCCGGAGTTATCCTTCCACTGTTTCGCCCGTCTTCATAAATTTTGGCTCCTTGTGGATTGGAATCGATATAAATCAATCCTATCGGTACGGGTTTAACCGGTGGACTCGTACTCAACTCTTTATCGCATCCATTAAAATAAAACATTAAAATTATCAGAAGCGAAACACTTAATAACTTTCTCATGGCTTCACCTCCAATCTATATCCAAATGATTGAATATAATCCTGATCGAAAAATTGCACTATACTTTTCTCCGAATAAGATCCGAATACTCCAAATCCGCCGTCAACATTTGTGAAGTCAGATTCATCAACACGGATGGAATACTGGTCTCCGAATTTATTTGACGAGGAATAGAAAGCCGAAAGATTCCTATCGAATACATATATTTTAGTTATAAGAGTAAAAATACGGTATTTGCTCTTATCCGGATCCCCTTCGGATATTTCCGTCAGTGCTCTATCAAGTGCAATTTTATCCAACTCGATATATCTTTCGTTTGTAGGCTGAGGAAAGAAAGGTTCTTCCTTTCCGTCTATATTAAAGTACTTTTGGGGAATCTCTTTATTGTGCAATACCAATTGGCCGTTTTCTTCTGTCTTATAAACCAAAACAATTTTGGGTGAATAAATTATATTCGGCTCATTAGGTACCCAACCTATTCTGATTGTGCTTCTGCCCTTTACAGGAATGATTCTGTCGGTTACCGAGTAATCTGTAGTAATATCCTTTGGAACAGTAGTTTCCGCTTTTAATCTTCTTCCGTTAGGCAACAGTGCTTCTATCTGAATCACATCCCTCTTTTCGGGTGTTAATTTATCGGAATAATAAAATTTAGCAGAATCAGGGTATCTGGCTAAATTGGAAGCCGGAATAGTAGAATCGGAGAGGACAAAAACTTCATCCGGATTCTTCCAGATTCTCACATATGCACCATCGATAAAAGGATACAGTTTGTTTTCGAACGGATCGAGTCCCGGGACATTGTAACTCTGATAGAGAGTAACTACTTGATAATTTGTATCCGCACGCATAATTCCAAAAAGAGCGTATCTTTCTTGATATTCACCTTTTGGGGAAAAACTTTCGTCACAACCAATAATAAGAATTAGCAAAAGAAGTGGAATAAGTTTTTTCATCATAATTCCACCTTTACAGTTGCTGTTGGTAAAATCGGTAACATATTTACTTGCTCTCCGGTATCCCTTCTGAAATAGAAAATATTTTGTCTGTTGTAAACATTTATAATGCTAAAATCCAAATTTAATTTCATGAAAGAAAAATCAAATTTTTTGGATAAGTTGAAATCCAAGCGGTGGTAATTCGGCAATCTTCCGAGATTTCTATCGCCTAATACCGAATAAGGAAGATAACTATCATATATATACCATTGATGATGGACATTTCCCAAAGCCAATTTATCGTAGTAACCGATTATTTCGGTAAACGGAAGTCCACTACTGAATATCCACATTGTACTAAAATTCCATCCTTTACCTACATTGATTTCCAATGTTAAATTCAATGTGTGTCTGGCATCGTATCTCGGATGATACAACCAACCGTCCACAGTTTTATAAGCCCACGCTAATGAATATGATGCATTAAAATTAAACGGATCTCTTGTTATTTTTAGTGATGCTTCCGAACCGTAAGATTCGCCATCCCCTTTTAACAGATCTGGATCTTCAAAAAATTTCTTATTGTTATTAACTGCGGTGAGATTCTTTAATTTTTTATAATATCCTTCAACTTGTATATTGAAATATTCCGTCAAAAAGAGATCGAATCCTGCAATGTAGTGAATTGCTCTTGAGGGTTCCAAGTAAGAAGGAATTATAATATATGGTTCAAATAATGAAACAACTTCCGTCTCTTCGCTCACCGTTGTTATTTCTTGTTGATATACTCCGAAAGCTGCTTTGAATTTCAACCACGGAAACATTCTATAGCTAAGATTTAAACGGGGCTCTATGAAAAAATCCCCGACATCCGATAAAGCGGACAAATTAGCTCTAAAGCCCATATCCGCCCCAAAGCTGTTGAATCGCATTAACTTGTATTTACCGAATGTACCTATATAAACACCGTTACCATCAACTTTGGATTTAATACCGAATTGATTTTCGAATTCATATTTAGCTTTTAAACTTTGAAATTTTATTCCGAATTCAACTTCGTCTTTACTATCGAATAGATAAGTAAAGTCCATCCTCATCGAAATATCATCTACTTTATTATTTTTTTGCCTTGCTTGGGAAAAGTTTGGTATTACTTCACCCCTGAAATTACTGTAGGTGATATCCATTTCGGAATAAAGCGGTCCGTTATAGATCTGGAACCACTTGAAAGCGATAATATTGTTATTCCATTGAAAATCTTCCTTCAAGGGACTTTCGTTTAGTAGTTTATCCTGAGAAGTGAAAGTCTGTACAGTAAATTTACTTCCGGGAATGAATTCATTATTTGCGTATGTCAATTTAAATGAGAGATCATAAAAATCGAACGGCGGTTGCTTATCGTTTAAGAATTTTTTCAATATTTGAGTTGAATGGGATTTCCTACCCGAAAGCACAAACGATCCGTGCGGGATTGGACCTTCGAGCATCGCTTTAGCAGTAAGAAAACTCACAGTGGCTTTACCACCAAATCTATTTTTATTCCCATCCTTTGTTTCTAACATAAGCACAGAAGATAATCGTCCACCATATTCAGACGGGAAACCGCCTTTATAAAATTCAACACTATTTATGATTTCCGGGTCAATAACCGAAAACATACCAAATGCGTGAAAGGGATTGTATACAGGTGAACCGTTGAGTAACACTAGATTCTCGTTACTTGCGCCACCGCGGACATAATATCTTGCTGAAATATCACCGGTTGACCTTACGCCGGGCATATTTTGAATTGACCGGAAGATATCCGTTTCCACTCCTCTGGGTAATTCTTGCAATTGTCGCATGGAAATTCTTTGCAGACCAATATCCGTTTCGTTCTCTTCAATCGTTTTCTTACCGATTTTTGTCACAGTTTCTAATTCGATAGAAGAATGTGCAAGTTCCACATCATATTGTACAATTTTGTTATTAGGAATAAATATTTTTATTTCTTTTGTTTCATATCCCAAATATGAGTAGACTACGGTGTATTCTTTTCCACCCGGGATAGAAGTAATGAAATAAAAACCTTTTTCCGAAGTTGATGCTCCGCGGGATATTTCTTTGATGTAGACATTAGCAAACGCTAAGGCTTCTCCATTTTCCTTATCCCTCAAAAATCCCCTCAGTTTACCGGTATTCTGCCCGTGTAATAAATAAGGCAATGAAAACGAGTAAAGAATAATTAGTATAAGTAGTTTTTTCACTTCCCTTTTCTATTTTGTTTAAAAATTAGCATGCAAAGTACTTTGGTTGTATTAAACTTCCAAAAGTTCCGCTATAATTTAAATTTATATACACCTTTTTTTTCTGTTGCAATCCATACTCTGTCACCTACCCTATAAATCGAGTTAATTGAGTTTGTTTTAATATTGCTGTTTTGAGTAGTGAAATTATTAATAATATTTGAATTGCTCAACATATGAATTCCAGTATTGGATGCCGCCCATTTGTTATTTTCCGAATCGATATAAATTTCCCTTACAAAATTTGCTTCGAACATGAAAAGATTTTTATTCCAGGTTGTACCGTCAAATGCAATAATTCCTCCCGGAGAGTTAATACTTTCATCATATCCAACAAATAACCAATTCCCATCCCACTCCATACACGATATACCGTTCGAAGGCAAATTAGAATTTTGCTCGTTGAAATTTTTAATTTGGCTTTTATTGAATTTGTAAATGCCTCTGCTTGCAGTACCGATCCAAATATATCCTGTGTTATCAAGAGCAACAGCTTTTATCCAATTATCGTCAATGGAAATTGTTGATGAATTATAGACTTCCCAATTTGTAAAATCAAAATATGCCAATCCGTTTTGTGTTGCAAAATATACTCCGTCATTTCCTTTTGCTTTAATATCTTCTATCACATTATTGGGCAGACCTGAATTTTGATTATTAAATGTAATAAATCCCGATCCGTCAAATTTTACAGCACCGGAAGTTGTTCCAATCCAAAGATTTCCTAATCCATCAATTTCATAATCGGTTATGGTATTCGAAGGTATGGAGCCACTTAGTTTATTTATCATGCTGAATGATTTTCCATCGAAAGCTATAATGCCGAAATCTTTTGTGCCTATGTAAATAGTACCCTTGAAATAAATTATTTTATTCATCTCGTCGGTCGGAAATCCGATAGTTTTTGAGTTGTAGTCTACCCAAACGGATGTATCGGTCAATTCGGCAAATGCATCAGCAATTGTACTGCTGGTTACTATTACATCTGTCTCTTCACTACGATGTTCCGCAAGGTCGAACTGCACATGATATTCCCCCGGTATTATAGAAGAAATTGTAATAGGTGTTAATTTCCCGGTCGGGTTATTATTCAAAATAACAGTAGCTCCCGCGGGTATAGTCTGAAATTTTATTGAACCATACATCGAAGGATTAGACAAATAATCTATCAGAATCGTATCTTCTTTCCCTAAAGAAAGAATTTTAGTCACAGTTGTATCCTTAAAATATTTAAGAGATAGTGTAAATTCGTATTGTCCTTCTTCCAACCAATCTATTTTACTTGGGGTTATATAACCGCTTTTCCTTCCATTAATGATTATATCAGCACCTTGTGGGATTGAATTCAAGTATATTGTTGCGTACTTTGGAATTTCTTCAACGGGTGATACAGAAATTTCCTGCTCACAAGAAGAATTGATGAATAAACAACCCAGAAAAACAAACAGTATATTTTTGAATTTATTCATTTAATATTTTCTGTATCCGAATGATTTAATATAATTGACATTTATCGTTACCGGCCAATTATAGAGCATGTAAGAGCCAAATATCCCTAATCCTCCTTCCACGTTGGAAAAATCAATTTCATCGAGGCGGATACTGAATTCATCCGAAAAATGAGATGCGGCGTAATATGCTGAAAGATTTCTATCAAATACAACTAATTCCAATTCAACTTTATAAATCAGATAAGACGATTTATCGGGATCACCGGCAGATATTTCCCGCATTGCTTTATTTATTGCATTCATATTGAATTTGATTTCCGATGTAAAATCCGGCCTGGGAAAAATCTGTCTTTCTTCGGAATCATCTGTCAGCTGCATTGGCAGTTGCCTTTCAAATTTTTGGAGTTTCCCGGAGTTATCCTTCTTGAAATAAGTCAATACTAATCTTGGAGAATAAATTAGATCAGTTTCCTCACTTGTCCATCCGAAATAGAGGTGATCCTCGAGCAATGGAGGTAAATTCCTAGCATTGTTTATACCGTCAAAAGTAATTTGTTTTGGAACCTTTGTAGTTGCTCTCAATTTTTTTCCGTTTGGTAATATTGCTTCTATTTCCGCACTTCTTTGAGCTTCCAATTTCACATTCTTAGCATAATAAAAAGTTTTTTGTAGATTATTCTCCCCTGCAACAGATGAATCTTTCATGATAAATACATCATCACCAAGCCAAAGTCTTACTCTGGCACTATCGACGAAGGTTTCTTCCTCTTTTACATCGTGAAGATTTTCCACCGGAAAACTTTTTGTAACTGTGGCTATTTGAAAGTCGGAATCACCTTTCAGTATTGCAAAGAGCGCATACTTCTGTTGGTATTCCCCTACAAAGAGAACATCTTCCTTACAGGAAACGAGCAATATAAAAAATACAATTATTAGCTTCTTATATTTCATATTTCCAACTTTAATTTGGCCGTTGGTAAAAATGGCAGCATATTTATCCTTCTGCCTGTATCCCGTTCAAAATAAAAGATGTTTTTACGGTCGTAAACATTTATTACCGATATATCAAATGTCATCTTAACGCCGAAAAAGAGTAATTTTTTAGATAAACTTAAATCCATTCTGTGATAGTCTGGTAAGCGATGAATGTTTCTATCCCCCAATATTAAAAAGGGTTTAAAATTATTTATATCACTGTAATAATTTAACCCTAAATCATCGAAGGTAAGTTTATTATAATATCCCAGACTTGGAGTAAAAGGTCTACCGGAATTATAGACCCAACTGGTTGTAAAATACCATCCCGCTCCGAGATTAAATTCCAGCAAACTTCTGATAGCATGACGTTGATCGTAACCCGGATAATATTTCCAGCCGTCAACCGTTTTATAAGCGTAACTAAGGGAATAACTGGAAGTAAACTTTACGAACTGATAGCTAAAGATTAAAGAGAATTCCAAACCATAACTCTCACCGCTAGCCTCCACCAAATCTTTATCGCTTAAATATTTTTTATTCCTATTAATTTCAGGCAAGTGCGCCATCGCTTTGTAATATCCTTCTATATCGAACCTGAAATTAGACCAGAATTGTGTGGACAATCCCAAATTTAAATGAAACGCTCTAGCGGGCAAAAGATATGAAGGGGTTAAAAACCATGGTTCAAATAAAGAAACTACTTCAGTTTCATCCGTAATTGTCGTTATCCCCTGTTGATACACACCCATAGCCGCTTTGAAAGCCACAGGTTTCCAAGGCCTGTAGGTTAAATTCATTCTCGGTTCAAAATAAAAATTACCGCCTTCCTTTAGTCCCTCTAAATTCAACCTAGTTCCTATGTCAAGACCAAATTTTTTATTGCTAAGGAATTTGTATTTTCCATAGATACTAATATTTCCTCCAAAGTCACTTATATCGGTGGAAGTACCGGCCGGATTAACGAAAAACAACTTAGTACGGATTGCCTTAAAAATAATTCCTAACCCCAATTCATCCCTATTATCGAAAATATAATTGAAATCCATCCTTAGGGTAAAATCATTCACCTCATTTC
>CAZULK010000139.1:0-7080 GCA_964621225.1 uncultured Melioribacteraceae bacterium
TCTGCGGATAAAAACCAACTGCCGTCGTGGGCAAGCCAATTTTTTGCGTAAACTTCCAATAACTTTAGAAGTTCTTCTTTCGACATATTTTTAATACTTTCAACCATATTCAATCCTAAAATTTATAATAGATGCCTAACCAAGGAAAAGGACGGGAATTTTTGTTTTCGTCCGAAAGATAAATAAAGCCAAAATCTGTTCCGAATGAATTACCATTAAATCGAACCCCATAAATATGTAATGCGCTCTGGTCAACGGTAAAGAAATCGTGTTCCGTAATAAGCGACATTCTGTTATTTAAACTGATTTCCCCGCCAAAATTCAGCATTTCGAATTGGTCGAAATTAGTGTAGTATGAAAGTGTTACTTTCACTTTGTCGTAGATTGCCGATCCGGCGATGAATGATGAAGAAGACATGTTTTCCAAAGCAGTAACCGCTACTCCTCCTACTGACAAATGAAACCCCTCGTAATTTAATAAACGTAACTTCACATAACCGTACAAGGAAGAGAAAAATGCGCCCGGAATCATTGGGGAGCCTGCTCCGACATTAATAAAATCAGTCGGTGCAAAAGTTAAACTCCAAAATAAGACTTCGGAGATTGACATGTATATTGATCCCTGTGGGAGGGTTTCCGCAGTCGGGAAAATTACAAGGTGGTGTGAGTGAGGATTCTCCACTTTGTATTCGTTATCTTTCCATTCTCCGCGGACTAATTTGATTTTACTTATTGAATTAAGTTCAACATTTCCTTCGAATCCGGATAGCGCTTTAAAGTTTAAGCTCGCTGAATCAAAACCGACAATATTGCATAGCAGTTCGCTTCCGTCGTTGAAAACTAAATTATATACGTGCGATGAATCGAAAATTATTTTTTCGGAGAGACTTTTATAATCAGGCTTAATTGTTTGTGAATGAATAACTAAAGGAAATAATATCAGGAAAAGGTAATATTTTATTGGATGTCCCGGATTATCCATAGCTATTTAAAAATTATTGCTACTAAGTTAAAAAGAATAAATGAAATAAAAAATTAAAGAATTTTAAGATTGCGCTCCGCATCACGATAGGCGGAGCGCTTGAAAATCAAAATGTCATTTCGTTGTTTTCTCTATTGGAATCGGGAATGTGAGAATTGCCCAATATTACTTTTTTTAATTTCTTATCCGATTCGATTGAAATGGTGGAAAATTTATTCCCGGACTTCCAAACATGAGCATTTAATTTAGCTGTTTGTTCGGAACCGTCTTCAAAAACAAAAGTTACTTCAACTCTGGTGGGAATATTCCCAATTTTTTCTATCGTCACTTGGTATCCGCCGTTATCCTGTTGAATCTCTTTTATTCCCAAATCGGGATAGCCATATTCGGCAAACCAAGGATTAAAGAACCAAGAGAGGTCTTCTTTCACAACATCGTTGAATGTATTGAAGAAGTCCCAAGGAAGCGGATGTTTTCCGTTCCATCTTCTCATATATTCGAGCATGGCTTTTTGAAAATTGTCTCTGCCTACCAATTCAAGCAATTCACGGTAAGCAGTTGCCGGTCTGTTATAGAAAGCGATTCTGGCATACCTTCCTTTGTTCGAAAATGAGAGTAGCATTGGGGGAAATTCTTCTTCCAATCCGGCATTTCTTTCATATCCTCTGACAGTTCTGCTCCAGTAATCCGCTTTGGGTTCCCATTCATCCACAACTTCTCTTGGAAAGAAAGTTGCCCATCCTTCGTCCATCCATGCATATTTCCTTTCGTTTGTTCCCATAATGAAAGGGAAATAAGTGTGTGTGATTTCGTGAAAGACCAATCCCAATGAACGGGCCCTTACATTCGGCGCACCGTCGTTAGCCATCATCGGAGTTTCCATTCCTCCACCGCGACCTTTATTAAAAAAGGAGGTATGATGTGGATAGGGATAAGGGAAACCCGGCAGAACATTTGAAAGGTAATTTATAGAAGCTCTTGCAAATTGAGCGAGTTCGTCCTGGAAATTAGTACTGTCCGGAAAAACGGCAGCTGTTAAGGCTCTTCTTCCGCTTGCTTTATCTACAACCACACTTGCAGCATCCCACAAATAACTATCGCTCACGCAGAAAGAAACATCCTCAACATTGTTTGCAACGAAATGAAAACTGTTTTTCTCGTTATGAATTGTGACTTTATTGTCTGCTCTGTCTTCAGCACTGATGATTCTTATTGTTTCGTCGCTGTTTTTAGCTTTGTTAATTCTTTCAACAATCTCAGGTTGATAAACTTCAGTTGAATTTACTAATTCCCCGGTTGCCCACACTGTGTATCCATCGGGAACGGTGATTGTGAAGTCATAATCATCAAAATCATTATAGAATTCAACGCTACCTTGATAATCTTTGGTGTCCCATCCGTCAATGTCGTCGTAAACAGAAATTTGGGGATACCAATATGCAATGAAATAATCTCCTTCGCCGTAGTTGCCCATTCTCAACCTGAGGATTTTAGCAATTTCGAATGAGTAATCGATTTCAATTTTAACCGAACTTCCGGGAAGTAACGGTTGCTTCAAATTAATGAACATATTGGTTGACCCTCGGCTGAATTCCTTGCTTCCCGGCGACATATTCACAGTGTCTCCGTTAACCGTTATGCTGTTTAGCTTTGTTCCGTCAAAGAGTTCGATAGTTCCAATATACCAATCTCTAGTTGCGCCTTTTTTTCTGATATCTTGGTATAAACGGATGACTATCCTTTTAAGAGTATCGGGTGAATTATTAAAATATTCAATTGTTTCTTTTCCGGCCAACAGACTTGAGTCGGGGAATAATTCCGCATCAATTTTATATTTTGAACGGTTTTGCCAATAATTGGGTCCCGGTGTTCCGTCGTAATTCCGGATTCCCTTTTCGTAAGATGATTTTACGTTCAAGGGCATATAAACAGATTTATTTTGAGCAAAAGAAAGACTGAATGCAAAGAAAAGAGTAATTATTAAAGGGATTCTCATTGCTGCACCTTAAATTATTAGTTGAAAAAGAAATTAGTCGTTTTTTATTTCATTTTTGTTCGTTTATGCCGGTGTCAAAAATATTATTTTTGTATTTCTAATCAAAATTGAAACAATTCAATTAATTTTAAAAAAACACTGAACCTTGTGTCCCTTTTTCATTTCTGAAATTACTATACAAATGTTCTCCGGTTGTTGATTGAGGAACCGAGCTCATATCTTAATTGGCTGTTTGTCTCTGGGGGAATTTGTGTAGGCCCCCTGGTTCCTCAATCTTTATTTTTTCCTTTTTTCCTTCCCTTGTTTCCATCCCAGCCATATTTGTAAAAATGGTAAGCCGCCAATCCAACTGCAGCGCCAAAATTTACATATCCTAATATTTCTCCAAATTTGCCCAAGCTCCTTCTTTTTCTTGCTTCGCTAAGCACATTAAAACCAAAGGAAATATTCTGTTTCATTTGTATGAACGGGTCGGATAGAGAAAGGGGGATTTTGCCGAAGTATTTATTTGAATGAAAATTAAAGTCCGGAACAAAGATATTTTTAAATCTGTAGTTTGTAAATAAACTTAAATTGTCTTTTGTTACGGGAAAATTTTTATTTGCGGTATCCTTTTTCTCCGTCACCTGTGCAATGGACAATGTAGAAATAAACAGCAATATTATGATTAAGTTATTTCTCACTTCCGAATAAAATTTGTTCGTCCTTCTTTTTCCCTTTTTCCACAAAATTAGCCGGAATAATTTTCCAATTGTGTGTAACAACGGGTTTAATATTCTTCTTTTTTTCTATCCACTTCATTAAGTAATAACGTAAATCTTTATCGGTTGAATGAAGTAATCTGTATTTTAATTTTTCTTTCGGTATTCCCGCTCCTTTAGTAAGGTGTTCGCCGCCACCATTGCCTCTGTAAGAGCTCATTGCCACAGTATAAACAGAATCTAAATAAAAAGCATTCCCGTTTGAAAGAGAATTAATATCAACCCTTTCACCGTATGGTTTAGTAACATCTACGGTATAATTTATTCCTTCCGCGGATTCAAAATTATAGAATCGTTGATGCAATTCGGGAGAAGAGGTTCGCTTATTATACAAAATGTTCCCGTTGTCGTCTTCAACAAAATAGAGTAAATGATCATTCTCCGAATTCATTTGGTTGAACCAATTACCATAAGAATATTCAAGCGCGTCGTCTATTTCTTTTCCGGTCAATTTCATTGTATAAAGCATATTCTCATATCTGTAAAGTTTAAACATATCCCTTACGAATATTTTCCCTTTTGCAATTTCTGCATTAAAGCTTAAAGGAGCTGTAAAAGAAATTTGTGCATTACTTATTTCCAATTGTATTGTGTGGATCAAGTCTGTAAAAGCCGCATCGCCAAAGAATGCATCTTTCGAAGATATTGTTTCGGATAAATAACCGATTGGGCGGGATACGTAATTTTTAATGGTTGAAAATTCTTTGGAGAATTTATCGATAAATTCTGCATCTGCCGGAAAACTTTTAGACTTTAACAACTTTGCTGATCTAACAACGCTTATCTCGTCTTCCGACTTTTCAATATTCAAATCCACCACAGCGAAATCCCTTGCTGAACTCGTTCCGCCAACCACCAAAACTTCTTCGCCTGCACTATTAGTAATTGTTTTATTCCAACCGTGGTGATCGTGCCCAACAAAAACAACGTCAAAACCGGGGACTTTTTCCGCCACTAATAGGGAAGCATTTTCATTTTTGTAAGTATCGGCAGATTGTCCACCATAAGTATAGTCAACTCCGGCGTGGAACAATCCTATCACCACATCCGGTTTTTCTTTTTCTCTGATTATCTTTATCCACTTTTCCGCAGATTCAATCATATCATTAAAAACAATTCCTTGATAAAGATTCTCCGGTAACCAATGAGGAATATATGGAGTGACTAATCCGAGTATTGCAATTTTAACGCCGTGGACTTCCTTTGTAATGTAGGGAGTGAAATAAGGCTTTCCATCGGATTCATTCACGGCATTGGCAGCCAACCAAGGAAAGTTTAGTTCTGTTTTAAATTTATCATATACAGCATGTCCGGCTTCTATGTCGTGGTTCCCAACCGCAGCGGCAGTATAACCCATGTAGTTCATCACTCTTGCATAAAGGTGTTTTTCTGTTGGTGCTTCAAAATTGTAGTAATATACTGCGGGTGTTCCTTGAATTAGGTCTCCTCCGCTTAATAGAAAAACAGTTTGAGATGTATCGGCTCTTTCTTGTTTTACATAGGAATAAACATTAGCCAAAGAAGAGTTTGTTTCTTTGTTCTTTATAAAATCGAAAGGATATATAGCACCGTGTGTGTCAGTTGTTTCGATTAATTTAATTTTTACGGTTTGTCCAAATGTAAACCCAAAAGTCAAAAGTATGATTATTAGTAATTTGTTTCTCATGTTCATCCTATATAATATTCGAGTGTTTTTTAACATTTTCAAGAAGTTCACCACTGTCAATCAATTTTTCCACTGCGTTAATATCTTTATAAATTATTCTGTCTTTCTTAAGTGGCTTTACATATTTCCTTACTGTGTTGTACGCTGCAGATGTTCCCACACCGCATTTAAGTGGTTTCAAAAATTCCAATCCTTGGCATGCGGTAAGTATTTCGATTGCAATAACTTTCTTTACGTTGTTCAAAATATCGAAACAATGTCTTGCCGCAATTGAACCCATTGAATTATGGTCTTCCTGGTTTGCGGATGTCGGAATTGAATCGACACTTGCCGGATGGGCAAGGGTTTTATTCTCCGACACCAGAGCCGCCGCCGTATATTGGGCAATCATCAATCCACTGTTTAGCCCACCTTCTTCTGTTAAAAATCTGGGTAAACTGCTCAACGATCCGTTAACTAGTCTTTCAATTCTTCTTTCGGAAACATTTGAAAGCTCTGAGAGGGCAATTTTCATAAAATCCATTGGAAGTGCAACCGGTTGTCCGTGAAAATTACCTCCTTCAAGATGATCCCCCTCTTCGGGGAATATCAATGGATTATCATTAACAGAGTTTAATTCAATTTCGATTCTTGAGCAAACATAATCAATTGCATCTCTACTGGCACCGTGGATTTGGGGAATACATCTAATTGAATAAGAATCTTGAACGCGGGGATCGTCTTCCAAGTGGGACTGCCTAATTTCACTATCCTTTATCAACTCCAGCATGTTTTTTGCTGTTGTTGTTTGTCCCGGAAAGGGCCTCAAATTGTGTAACCGTTTATCGTAAGCTTTGTCTGTTGCCCTTAATGCTTCGTGGGAAAGAGCAGCTGCAATGTCTGCCAGTTGAATCAACTCTTTAGCTTTAATACAAATATAGGATGCGAAGGCGGTCATCATTTGAGTGCCGTTTATTAATGCCAAGCCTTCTTTAGCCTGCAATTTAACAGGGGATAAGTTGAATTTTTTTAATACAGATTTTGAGTTTTGAATTTTAGGCTTTTCGTTTGGGTCGAGCGGATTTTGAAAAACTTGAACCTCGCCCTCTCCAATCAATGCTAATACAAGGTGGGACAAAGGGGCCAAATCTCCCGATGAACCAACGGAACCCTGGGAAGGTATTACTGGAATAATGTTGTTATTCATCATTTCAATCAACAATTTCAAGGTTTCCAATCTAATGCCCGAATGCCCTGCAGCAAGTGCATTAGCTCGGAAAAGCATCATCAATTTTACTATGAAAGGCGGAAGGGGATTACCCACACCGGTTGAATGGCTTCTAATTAAATTTTCTTGCAATGCAGCATTATCTTTTGAAGATATCTTTACGTTTGCAAACTCACCAAATCCCGTTGTAACTCCGTAAATAACTTTGTCTTCTTTTACCCACTTATCAATTAATTTTCTTGCTCTTTTAACTTTGCTTACTGCTTCCGGTGTAAGTTTTACTTTTCTTTGGGTTTTTAAAAAATCTTCTACTTTCGATAGTGTAAGCGATCTACCATCGATAGATAAATATTTCGCCATAGATTGTATCCTCTCGCTAAATCAATTACTAACTATGAATAATGATAAACGTAAATATCAATAATTAAATGTAAATAATAAAACCGGTCGCCAATAATAGTGTAGGAG
>CAZULK010000140.1:0-6945 GCA_964621225.1 uncultured Melioribacteraceae bacterium
TGAAAAAATTAAATTTACTTGATTATGATCATCCCACTCCATTTGCGGAAGATTTTCCGGCGCCGGAAGTTGTAAAAATAAAATTAAAACAACATGTCGGTATGCCTGCCGAGCCTATTGTGAAAATTGGCGATAGTGTTAATGAAGGTGATTTAATTGCAGATATTCCGGATGGAAAATTAGGAGCAAAATTACATGCTTCCATTTCCGGAAAAGTAACACAAGTGACTGAAGAATATATTAGAATACAAAGATAAAGGAATAAACTTATGGAAATGAATTCATTAGGTTTGATAGAATTAACAAGTATTGCTGCGGGAATGCAAGCTGCGGATATTATGTTGAAAACCTCTCAGGTTGAACTTGTTATTTCCAGAACAATATGTTCGGGAAAATATATGGTCCTTATTGGTGGGGATGTTGCAGAGGTTCAATCTGCAGTTGATGCAGCTGTTAATCAACTTGATTTTGCAGTGATTGATACATTCGTAATTCCGCATGTTCATCCCGACATATTTCCAGCATTAGCGGGACACACACAAGTAGAAGAACTGCAAGCATTAGGTATTATTGAATCATTCTCCGTTGCATCTTTAATCGAAGGAGCCGATGCGGCTGTGAAAGCTGCTAATGTTGAATTATTGGAGATCCGTTTGGCAATGGCTCTTGGTGGTAAAGCATTTTGTACATTAACCGGAGAAGTTGCTGCAGTAACCAGTGCCGTGGATGCGGGTGCAGCAGTGATTGCCGATAGAGGTTTGTTGGTGAACAAAGTTGTTATTCCTCAACCAAGGAAAGAATTATTAACTGAAATGATATAAAAGTAATGAAATCTGTAAAAGTATTTGCACCTGCCAGTGTTTCAAATGTGGGGCCCGGATTTGATATTTTAGGTTTTGCCATTAATAAAATTGGCGATACAATAACCGTGAGTAAAGGAAAGAACTTACGGGGAATAAAAATTACAAAGGCTGATGCCAACGGAATAAAACTTCCGAAGGAAATAAATAAAAATACGGCTGGCGTTGCTGCTAAAGCTCTTTGCAAGGACTTTGATATTACCGGAATTGAAATAGAAATTCAAAAGAATTACGGAGTTGGAACCGGGCTCGGTTCAAGTGCGGCAAGCGCAGTTGGAGTGGTTTACGCGATAAATAAGTTGTTCAATTTGAATTTATCCAAACTTGAATTGATCCGTTATGCTATGGAAGGTGAAAGCATTGCTTCGGGAAGCTATCACGCGGACAACGTTGCACCGTCGATGTTGGGCGGAGTTACACTTATTCATAGTTATGAACCTCTTTCTATTGTTAAAATCAAACCAAAGTTAAATTTAGTATGCGGAATAATTTCTCCCGATATAATCATTCAAACTAAAGAAGCAAGAGAAGTACTGAAAAAAAATCTTCCATTGAAAAAATTGATAAATCAAACCGGGAACATAGCAGGACTGATTTCTGCCCTTTATGAAGGCGATCATAAACGGTTAAAACAATGTTTAGTGGACGTTGTTGTTGAACCTCAAAGGGCCAAGTTGATTCCATTTTTCAGAAATGTGAAAGATATGGTTCTTTCAAGCGATGCCCTCGGTTGTTCTATTTCAGGTTCCGGACCGGCAATATTTTTCTTCCACCGGAACAAAGATAAAGCGATGATGATTCTGAATAAAGTTTCAGAATTTTACTCCGGTAAGAATATTAAATGTAAAACTAATCTTTCTACAATAAATAATACCGGGGTAAGAGAGATAAAATGAATTATATCTCCACAAGAAACATAACAGAAGAATTTTCCTTTATTGAAGCGGTTACGAAGGGCATAGCCGATGACGGGGGATTATTCGTCCCAAAGCATATTCCGAAATTGAATGAGAATTTTTGGGAAAATTTCGAAAAGCAAAGTTTCAAAGAAACTGCCTATGAAATTTTAAGATATTTTATTGATCATGATGAGATAGAACTAGACGGTATAGTTGAGGAAGCATTTAATTTTCCGGTTGAAATAAAAAAATTAAATGAGAATATCTATTCACTTGAGTTATTTCACGGTCCTTCACTTGCATTCAAAGATTTTGGGGCAAGATTTTTAGCATCGGTATTATCAAGATATGCAGTTAAAAACCGTACTAAATATACAATACTTGTTGCTACGTCGGGGGATACAGGCAGTGCTGTCGGGCAGGCTTTTTTGAATAAGGAAAATATTGAGGTAAAGCTATTATATCCTGCAGGTAAAGTAAGCGAATTGCAGGAAAAACAATTGACAACAATAGGTGGGAATGTAACCGCATTGGAAATAGACGGTACATTTGATGATTGTCAACGTTTGGTTAAACAAGCATTTGCAGACGGTGAATTGCGGAGAAGAAAGAATTTAACAAGCGCCAACTCAATTAACATTGCAAGATTATTACCGCAAATTTTATATTATTTTGAAGCGGTAAAAAAGATTGGTAGGGAGGGAGAAATTATACTTTCCGTTCCTTCCGGAAATTTGGGAAATCTGTGTGGAGCTTTAATCGGAATAAAAATGGGTTTACCGGTTCACCGTGTAATATCAGCTCTAAATGTAAATGATGTATTTAATGAATATATGAGCACCGGAAAATTTACTCCCAGACGTGCAGTCCCAACTTTATCGAATGCCATGGATGTGGGAGCCCCGAATAATCTCGAAAGAATTATTCATCTGTTTGACAACGATATAGATTTGATCAGAAAACTAATAAAAACCACGTCCATCAGCGACGAACAAACACTTGAAACAATCCGGAAAATTAAGGATGAATTTAATTACGTTATTTGTCCTCATACTGCAGTAGGATTTGCATCGCTTTTTAAAGAGGTAACTGACATAAACGAAAAAAAATGTGTTGTTGCTTCTACTGCACATCCAGCAAAATTTTATAATATATACCCGGAAGAAATTAAGAGGGTTATAAAAATTCCTGAGCAATTAAAGATATCTATGGAGAAAGAGAAGCAATCTGTTAAGCTCTCATCCGGGTTTGATGTGTTTAAGAGTTATCTTTTGGGTTGATGACTAATCTATGCATTCATGTTGCCTAATTGGTATAACCCTTTCTAATAATCAATTAAGGATTCAAAGAAGAAATAATCATTTGGAATTAAAGAACTCAATTCTGTAATAATAGAATGACCAATCGAAAAAACTGTAGATCCCGTACCGCTCATTGAGCAAAAAATAGATCCCAATTCAATCATTTTCATTTTTATTTCTTCTATTTCCGGATGCATCCCGAATACTACTGGTTCAAAATCATTGCTTATTAAATAATTCCATTCTTCGAAGGGACGCTTATGAGCAATTACTTCTTCTATTCTGATATTAGGTAGGGAAGGAGTGATTTTCGAAAATGCCTCTTTGGTGGAGACATGAATTCCGGGGTTGACTATTGTGATGTAGAAACCGGATAAATCTAAACGTACCGGGGTTAATATTTCTCCGCGGCCTTTACCTATTGCAGGCTTGTTCACAAGAAAGAAGGGAACATCGCTTCCTAATTTTAGTGCTAGGTTTAATAATTCATTTTCGGGGATATTTAAATTCAACAGATTGTTTATTCCTTTTAGTACGAATGCAGCATCGGAAGATCCACCGCCAAGCCCCGCACCCATAGGAATTTTTTTATTCAATTCTATCGAGACATTTATTTTTTCCCCGGTAAAATCTTCGAGTACATTCACAACTTTAATGATAATATTATCTGAATCATTGAACTCTTTTATGTTAGATGAAAACTTGAAATTACTCGATCTTTCAATCAATATTTCATCGTAAAGTCCGTAAATAGGATAGAACAATGTCTCCAAATCGTGAAAACCATCTTCTCTTTTTCTAATGATGTTCAGGCCGATATTTAATTTTGCATTGGCTTTAAGAAGCATAAGTTTTATCCAAATAATCTCTCAATGCTTTAGTGTGATTCGGAGTCGATCCGCAACAGCTGCCAATAACAGCTGTTTTTTTGTCAATAATATCTTTTACAAATTCTACATAAGTATCGGGTGTGTAGCATTCCGAAATTTTATTATCACTCTGGTCGGTTATACCACAATTCAAATAGAATCCCCATGGATATTGGGGAGAAATTGAATTAAGCAAACCTTTCAACGCTTGAGGTTTTACGCAATTAAATCCAATGAACTCCGGTGAATATTCTTTAATTAAATTTAGTGCTTCTAATACCGGAGTATTGTCGAGTAATTTCAAATTCTCTGTGAAAAAGAGGCTAACGGCAAAGGGGAAACGAAATTCGCTACATATGGCACAAATCATTATTATTTCATCTTTATGACTCAATGTTTCGTTCAGTATGAAATCCACATTTGAATTTATTAATGATTCAATATGAATTTTATGATTATCATATAGTTCATATTTAGAAATAGTCCTTTCCGCTTGGTAACAATCTTCTGCAGGTGCGTTTGAACCAGCAATTATAATATTTCTATCACTTTTTGCTTCCTTAGCAAGACGAACAGCTATATTTACAAGTTGATTGCTATCGTAGGATAGATTGAAATGTTTTAATGCGTACGGGTTTGTTCTGAAAGTATTAGTAGTTAAAATGTCAGCACCGGAAAGGATATAACTTGAATGAATTTCTTTTACCAGATTTGGATTCTCCAATAAAGCCCGGCTACTCCAAAGCAAATCTGTTTTTGCATAACCGAGTTGTTCCAAAAGACTTCCCATTGCTCCGTCGAGAAGCAAGGGTTTACCATTATTTATTCTTTCTGCTATCAAAATAATTTATTGTTTCTTTTTCAATCCTTTCCAAATCGATCATTTGAATACATTCAAGATCGTAAGGACATTCTTTTTTCCAACATGGTGCGCATTCCAATCCTTTGGGATATAATTTTACACCTCTATCGTACAAATCAATTTCCGTCCAGCAACTTAGTCCAAACCAGGCGATAACATATTTTTTAAGTGCTATTGCCAAGTGCATTCCGAAAGAATCTCCGGTAATTATTACATCGGGAATACTTTCATAGCAAGCGCCTTTCCTTACTCCTTCTTTCACCGGAGTATTAATTATTCTACCTTTGAATTGCTCTTCCAGAGCGGCGTTTCGTTCCTCGTCCTCCGGACCACCAACCAAGACGATTTTAAATCTATTGTATGAAAGAAATTTTTCAATCAAAACTGCATGTTGTTCGAGAGTCATTTTTTTATTCGGAAATGTATTTGAACAACCGGTATTAAATCCAATTACTTCATCATTGTCTTTGATGCCGACTTTATTTTTATAATCTTCAATAAATTGTAATTCTTCTTGAGTAAATTCGAATACGTAATCATCTCTTTGATAGGGAAGTTCAAAAGTTTCCGCCAAGTACTCCTGACCTGTTTTGGTATTAACTTTGAATTTCAAATGGTCATCCATTCCCAGTAAATAATTATATTCTGCGCCTTTATTCATCGGAATAATCTGACCCCTCTCATTTATCCCGAAGCCGAGTCTGTGCTCTGCATTCACACTCATTAAAATTGCACCCGATCTTTGGGATTTATCAACGTTCATGGCGTAGTCAAATTTAATATGTTGTAGAATACTCAATGATTCATGATTATATTCCAAAACTTTATCAATGTAAGGATTATTCTTAAGAACTCCGGAGGCAATCTTTAACGTTATCCACCAGATAGTGGATTGAGGGAATTTTCGTTTTATTGCGGGCAATTGAGCCGTTGTCATCACAACATCTCCCATTGCATCCAAATTTATTATCAAAATCATTTTGCCAAAACCGTCTTTCTCGCCGTCCTTGCAACCATTCGTCCAACAATCATGATCCGGATAGCAAGGTTTGTATCCGGTAAATTTTTTACAATTTGGTATTTGTTTCATTTTCATAAACCTTTTCAAAAAATGATTTGAATTTTGGTATTACCATTTCTTCAGTCAAATTATTAAAATTCGGTTCAGTCGTTATAACCATCTCATGAATAGTGTTATAAGGTGACCAAACCATATCATTAGTTTTATATTTTACATAAATGCCAAACATCGGAACTTTAAAAGCCGATGCCAAATGTACTACCGACGTATCCGGAGTAAATAAAAAATTCAATTTCGAAATTAAAGCTGCAAATATATCAAAACTTTCGTTATGAAAAATAAGGTAGTCGTTTCCTGCAATAATTTCTGCTTGCGGTAAATCCTTTTTCGCACAAATTACCAGAGGAGTAATGTTGTAGTTTTTGAGTTCCTTCAACAATGCCTTATATCTTTCAGTACCCCAAAATCTTGCATCACTTCCGGCGGAAATATTAATTCCAAAGATAAATTTATTCTTGAGTTCTTTTTCTTCGAAATAATCATTGATGAAAGTTAAGGAACTTTGCATCGGCTCATAATTAATATTCAGTTTTACATCTTGGGGATTAAGACTGAATGCTGAAGCTAAATTCAGAATTCTGTCCACAACATGAACGGAAACCGGATCTGGTTTGTTTACAAGATAGGAGAATATAGCTTTATTTTCCTTTTCGAATGCTATTTTATTACGGGTTTTGAGTTTAGTGATTATCATTGATACTGTTGTCGAAACATCGTCGTGAGCATCTATAACGGCATCATAGTTTTCGGAATTAATTTTTTTGATTAAATTTTTTATGGAAGTAACACCTTTTTCCCAAACTATTATCTTTTCCACATCCGGATTGTTTGTAAATACAAAATGATTTTTCTTGTCTGCCAGAATGTGAATTTTAAAGTTTAACTTCGCACTTAATAATTTAATTAATGGCGTGGTTACCAATGCATCGCCAATTCTGTTCAAGCGGATGATTAATATTTTTGAACCCGGGGGAAGGTTAATAGGTTCATTAATCTTTTCTTCTTTATTGAACCATAATAAAATATTAAGAATTATTTTTCTAAAAAATATTTCTAATTTCTTCAGCATTATT
>CAZULK010000141.1:0-6842 GCA_964621225.1 uncultured Melioribacteraceae bacterium
TAATTTAATTATTCTTCCGATTGTGGTTAAATATTTTTGTTGAATTCCCTATTATTTTATCATTCTTAATTTCTTAACTTAATTTTCCTCGACCACAAAGCGGTCGAATATGAATAGATAAATGATGAGAGGGAATAACTCAACCCTAAAGGGGTTGAATATAAATCAAAACAATTCTCCCCAATTATTTTGTTGGTGATCACCAAATAAAATTTTTGATACTTCACTGTGGAAGCAAAAAATTTTGGCTTTCCTTATATTTTCAATTTTATCAATTAAAATAAACGGTTACTTTGTAATAAAATTGTTAAACTAATTTTCTGTGGCTGCGTCTAAAATTGATTAAATTACAACAGATAAAAAAATAATATTTGAGTCAAAATCTAAAAGGAGTATCAATGGCAACAATAAAAAAATTAAATCTGCTCATTGCAGTCATAGCAATAAGTATCATTTCATTTTCAGCCTGTTCACAATCTACAATTGCACCTAAAAGCGATTTTACCTCTTCCACCTGGCTGAATTTAGACACGGTAAAAGCGAAAAAATTTGATACCGGTAAAATGTGGACATTCGAATATGCACCGGTTGATTATTTCGATAAAACTTACGGATTCCGTCCGAGTGATGAATGGCTGGACGACGTTAGAATGTCGGCATTAAAATTTGCCAATTGGTGCTCCGCATCTTTTGTTTCGGAAGACGGTTTGGTTATGACAAATCATCACTGTGTGGATTTCATTACACAATCAATTCAAAAAGAAGGTGAAGACATTAAAAAGAATGGATTCTATGCTCAAACTTTGGCAGACGAAAGAAAAATTCCCGGAGTTTTTGTAGATCAGTTGGTACTGATTGAAGATGTTACCGACGAAGTTCTTGATGCATTTAATTCAGGAAAAACCCAATCGGAAAAAGACAGTTTGAAAAATGCCAAACTAAATGAATTGCAAGCAGCTTATTCGGAAGACACCGGATTGCATATAAAAATAGTTCCCTTATACAGTGGTGGAAGATATTCTTTATACGGTTACAAAAGATATAAAGACGTAAGAATGGTATACGTTGAAGAAAGCAATATGGGATTATATGGCGGTGATCCCGATAATTTCACTTACCCAAGATACAATCCCGATTTTGCATTCGTTAGAGTTTACGACGATAACGGCGAACCGTTGAAAACAGATCATTATTTCAAATGGTCGCCCAACGGACCGCAACCCGGCGAACCATTGTTTGTTGTAGGAAATCCCGGCTCTACCGAAAGACTGAAAACAGTTGCCGAATTGGCTTATATGCGGGACGTAAGTTTGAAAAACAGAGCAGAACTGCTCACCGGAATTAAAAAGATTTATGAAAAGATGATGAATGATTACCCCGAAAAGAAAGCACAATTCGAAGGCAACTATTTTATGTTGGCTAACGGGGAGAAAGCTACGGCAGGACAATTGGAAGGATTAAGGGATCCCATTTTGTTTGCAAGAAAAATTGATTTCGAAAATAAATTCAAACAAGCCGTTATGAGCAATCCCGAACTTAAAGAAAGATTCGGTCATGTTTGGGATGCAATCAAAAGCGCAGTTGAAGAAAAGAAAAAATATGCATTTGAACAAACGGTTTATTCCAGCAATCCATTTACAACACCCGCAATTATCAAGGTTGCGAATTCAATCAATGATGTGTTGAAGGAAATCAAATCGGGTGAAATGGATGAACAGGATATAAATCAAGAAATTGACGGTCTTTACGGAATGAATTATTTCGAACCATACGAAACCGCTAAGTTGGAATTATTCAACAGAGTTATGCTCAATAATATAGGGCCGGATCATCCATCTTACAAATTATTGTTCGGCAATAATAAAGGTAAAGATGCTGTAAATTATTTGTTGAAAAAATCTGTACTTGGAGATAAAGAGCAACTCAAAAAAATGATAATTGAAAAACAAAATCTCAATTTGGAAAATGATCCTGTAATGAAATATGTGAACATTGCCGGAACGAAAGCTGCAGAATACTCCGAAAGATTGAATGAATTAAATGAAACAATTAAATCGCTGAGTACTGAACTGGGTCAAGCCCTTTACGCTGTATATGGAACATCTATTCCACCGGATGCAACTTTCACATTAAGAATTTCCGACGGCGTAATGAAGAAATACAATTACAACGGTACGGAAGCACCTATGTTTACTACATTTTATGGACTATACGACAGATATTATTCTCACCAAAAACAATTTCCTTGGGATTTACCTAAAGAATGGTTAGATAACAAAGACGATCTTGCACTTGAAACTCCTTACAATTTCATTTCTACATGTGATATTATAGGAGGTAACAGCGGAAGTGCAGTAATAAATAAAAATGCTGAAGTTGTCGGTGTGGCATTTGACGGAAATATAGAATCGTTACCTGGATCATTTATATATTCCGATGAAGCAAATAGAACGGTATCGGTTGCTTCCCAAGGCATTTTGGAAATAGTAAAGAAAATATACAAAGCCGACAGAATTGCCGAAGAATTGAAGAACGGTAAAATTCCTGATGAATTCAGAAAATAATAATTAATGAGGATAAATATGCGAAAATTATTTTTAGTATTGATTCTTTTATTAACAGGCAATCTTTTTGCTCAATATGATTTTGATCCCGACACGGTTAAAGCCCAGAGATTCGATACCGGGAAAATGTGGACATTCGACTTCCCTCCGGTTGAATACTTAAAAGAGAGATATGGATTGGATGTTGATAATGATTGGTTCGAAGATGTTAGACTCTCTGCATTAAGAATTCCCGGATGTACAGCTTCATTCGTATCTGCAGACGGATTAATAATGACCAACAATCATTGCTCGGAATGGCACAGAGATATGGTACAAAAAGAAGGAGAAAATCTTTCGGAGACCGGTTTTTACGCTGCAACATTGGATGAAGAAAGAAAAGCCCCAAGAATGTATGCCGATCAATTAGTATTTATACAAGACGTTACAGAAGAAGTACATTCCACAATGATGAAAGGTGAAACGGATGAAGAGAAAGCAAAACTGAAAGAGAAAAAAATTGAAGAGTTGGTTAAACAGTACTCCGATGAAACCGGATTAAATTGCCAAATCGTTTCTCTTTATAATGGCGGCAAGTATTCAATTTATGGTTATAAAAGATACAATGATGTTCGATTGGTCTTTGTTCCGGAAAATCAAATTGCATATTTCGGCGGAGATTACGATAACTTCACTTATCCCCGTTACGATTTGGATTGTGCGTTCTTCAGGGTTTACGATGACGAAGGAAAACCCCTTAATACGGAACATTATTTTAAGTTCTCCGCAAACGGTGCTCAATTTAACGAACCGATATTTACGGTTGGTAATCCGGGAAGGACCAACAGACTAAAGACAGTTGCTCAGTTGAAATATTACAGAGATGTAGTTTACAGAATAAGAGCATACCAATATGATACTTTCTACAATTTACTGGAAGAATTAAAGTCAGTTTATCCTGAAAGAGCAGACGAATTTGAAGAAATGAAAGTAAGAATCGGGAATGCGCAGAAAGTAATTCACTATACTTATGAAGGTCTAAAAGACCCATATTTAATGGCTCGCAAGCAAGCATTCGAAAATCAATTGAAAGATTCCGTAATGAACCGACCGGACTTAAAAGAAAGGTATGGTCACGTATGGGATGCGATTTCGAATATACGGGAAGAATTAACGGAAATCGACAGCAAGATTACAGCTTACTCGGTAAGAGGCAGAATGGCTCCGGTATATTTTCAAATAGCACAAAAACTTTTGAATGCAGCGGATGAGTTAAGCAAACCGGAAGAGGAACGAGCAGAAAAGTACAAAGGCGATAATTTAGACTCTACCCTTTCTGCAATTTTTCCGGAGAATTATGACGAAGTGCTGGAAAAAGCAAAGTTAGAAGTTAAGTTGAATGTAATTAAAATGAGTCTTGGAGAAGACAACCCGTTTGTTGAATCCTTGTTACAAGGAATGAACGGCAGAGATGCAGCTGAATATCTATTGAAGCATTCTCAATTGGCGACCAGACAAGGAGTTATTGATCTGGCTTCTAAAGGCGCAAGTGCAATTATAAATTCCGATGATCCATTTATTAGTTTTATTAGAGATACAAAAGGTGAACTATCGGAAATGAGAAAGAGATCAAAAGAAATTGCTTCAACCGAAAGTGTGTTGAATGATCTGCTTGGACAAGCAATGTTTGAAGTTTACGGAACAACAATTCCGCCGGATGCTAACTTCACGTTAAGATTAAGTGACGGAGTTTTGAAAAGTTTTCCGTATAACGGCACGAAAGCAATTGAAAGGACTACCTTTTACGGCTTATACGACAGATATTTCGGAGCGGAAGGTAAATATCCTTGGAGTTTGCCGGAAAGATGGGAAAAGATTCCGGTGGATTTTGATCTTTCCACTCCTTACAACTTTATTTCAACCAACGACATAGTAGGTGGAAATTCCGGTAGCGCAATTATTAATAAAAATGCCGAGGTAGTGGGATTGGCATTTGACGGAAACGTAAATAGCATAATCGGTAATTTTATTTTTATGCCAAGAGATAATCGAACAGTTGGAGTTGCCTCACAAGGGATTCTGGAAGCGTTGAAAAAAGTATACCATGCAGATGCGCTTTACGATGAATTAAAAAATGGTAAAAGAACTAATTGATTTTGAGCGGTGCAAGCCGCTCTTTTTTTATGAATAAAATTGGAGAACTAATGAAAAAGATTTTTGTTTTTCTATTGTTTATAATTTCAACAATGTCCTTCGGACAAAGGAATTTTTACAACCCGATGTCTGTTGATGAACCCAAATTCGAAAAGACTGACTTGGGTAAGATGTGGACATTCGACAATATTCCTATTGAAAGATTCAAAGAATTATACGGATTTGAACCTACGGAGGAATGGATAGAAGACGTACAAAAATCGGCTTTACAATTCGGGGGCGGTTGCTCGGCGGCTTTCGTTTCGGCAGACGGATTGATTATGACAAATCACCATTGTGGAAGAGGACAACTTCCTTCTCTGAGTAAAGAGGGAGAAGACCTGCTGAGAGACGGATTCTATGCTTCAACTTTAGAAGAGGAACGAAAGGTACCGGGACTATTTGTAGATCAGTTAATGTTTATTCATGACGTTACGGAAGAAATTCAAAACGCCATTGCAGAAGGAACAAATGACAGCTCCAAAATTGCCAACAGAGATAAACGAATCATGGAACTTGAATCGGAATATGCTCAGGAAACCGGATTAGTTTGCAAAGTTGTTACCCTTTATTACGGAGGTAAATATTCACTTTACGGTTATAAGAGATACAACGATATTCGCTTGGTAATGGTACCCGATTTTCAAATAGCAGCAACCGGTTGGGATTGGGATAATTTTACATACCCCAGATATGAACTAGACTTTGCCTTTTACAGGGCATACGATGAAGATGGCAAACCGGTTCATACAGATCACTATTTTAAATTCAGCGATAAAGGTGCTGAAGAAGGTGAAGTAATTTTCACTGTTGGCCGTCCGGGCAATACCGATAGATTGCTGACCGTAGAACAATTGAATTTTTTCAAAGAGCACGTCTATCCTCAATTGTTGGTTCTCTTCAATGGAGTGTATGATGCCTATTTGGAAATGTTCAACACACATCCGGAACGCGAAGCTGAATTACTGAATGGAGTTATGGGTTGGGGAAACGCCAGAAAAGCTTATGCAGGTAGACTCGCAGCGTTGAAAGATAATTATATAATGGGAAAGAAAAATGATTTTCAAAACTTACTGAAAGAGAAAGTTGCCGGTAATCCGGAATTAAATGAAAAATATGGTCATATATGGAATGCTGTAAATTCCGTATTGAATGAGTATCAATCATTTGCAGATGAATATATGGCATCCAGACCATACTCATTTGCAAAACCGGTTTATTTCAAAGTCGCAAAAAAGGTTATGGCATATGCCAAAGAAATGGAGAAACCGGAAGAAAAGCGGAATGCTGCCTATAAGGGGGAGGAACTTGAAAAAACAATTGAAGCAATGTTTCCTGAAAAAGTCGACGAACAAATGAATAAACTTCTATTGAAAGGTTATTTGAATTTCTTGATTAAAACATTGGGGAAAGACCATTCATTGGTAAAAAAATATTTTGGCTCTGAGGATGCAGAAGTTGCTTCAAATAAGATTTTGAGTAAAAGTCTATTATCTAACAAACATTCATTTATGGAATTTATTAAGCAATCACCCGGTGAAATATTAAATTCGGATGATCCCTTTATTGCCATGGAATCTTACTTGAATAAAAAGTTTGTCGAACTTTCGCCGAAGGTTAGTGAAATAAACAACACACTTCAAGTTTTGAACCAACAATTAGGGGAATTAGTATTCCAAGTATTCGGTGAGAGCATTCCTCCGGATGCGACAAGTACTCTGCGAATTTCCGACGGTGTAATAAAAGGATATGAATACAACGGTACTTTAGCTCCGGGTAAAACAACATATTTCGGTCTTTGGGACAGATATTATTCTTTCGGTCAAAAAACATATCCTTGGGGATTGCACGAAAGATGGCAAACCATTCCTAAAGAATTGGATTTATCAACTCCGATTGGATTTGCATCAACCAACGATATCGTTGGCGGTAACAGCGGTAGTTCTATCATAAATAAGAATGCAGAAGTCGTGGGTTTGGTTCATGACGGTAATTTAGAGAGTTTGGCTGGATATGTGATTTTCTTACCCGAAAATAACAGAGCAGTCGCGACTGACTCATACGGTTTGATGGAAGCATTGAAATACGTTTACAAAACAGATAGAT
>CAZULK010000142.1:0-1371 GCA_964621225.1 uncultured Melioribacteraceae bacterium
ATTGCTCCTAACGTAAGAATCAGCAGTCCTGAAACAGGCGATTCCTCTACATTATACAAAGTTAATTTCGAATTCAAATTATAAAAAATATAATTCATTTAAGGGGGCGAATAGCCCCCAATAAAAAAATGAAGGAGTGATTATATGAAACTAGGAAGAAGATCATTTTTGAAAACCGGAGCTGCAATAACAGCATTAACAGCTGCTGGTCCAAAATTGAACGTTTTTGCCAAAGGTAAAGGACGGAAAGCTCTCCCGGGATATTCAAAAGGTGAATGGAAGCCCACTACATGCCAAGGATGTACTACTTGGTGTCCGGCAGAGGTATTCGTTCAAGATAACAGAGCTGTTAAAGTACGCGGAAATCAATACTCCAAACAGAATGACGGAGTATTATGCCCCAAAGGTCACTTATCCTTGCAACAACTTTATGATCCGGATCGTATTAAGGTCCCGATGAAAAGAACTAATCCCAAGAAAGGAAGAGGAGTTGACCCAAAATTTGTACCGATTTCTTGGGATGAAGCATTAGATACTATTGCCGAAAAAATGATGGAATTGAGAAAAGCTGGTACTCCGGAGCAATTCGTTGTTTTAAGAGGTCGTTATACTTATATGAGGGATATCATTTACGATACTCTCCCAAAAGTTTTCGGATCTCCAAACGGTATTTCCCATAGTGCGATTTGCGCGGAAGCTGAAAAATTCGGCTCATTCTATACAGAAGGTTTATGGGATTACAGAGACTATGACTTGGATAACAGCAAATATGTTTTAATTTGGGGATGTGATCCTTTAAGCAGTAATAGAATGATTCCAGCTGCAATTAAAAGATTTGGAGAAGTATTGGATAGAGCAACTGTGACTGTAGTTGATCCTAGATTCAGTACTTCTGCTGCTAAAGCACAAAATTGGCTTCCCATTAAACCTGGGGAAGATGGTGCATTAGCGGTTGCCATAGCTCACCAAATTTTGGTGGACGGTTCATGGAATAAGGAGTTTGTTGGTGATTTCAAAGATGGTAAAAACCATTTCGTCCCTGGAAATGAAGTTGACGAATCCTTATTCGTAGAAAAAGAAACATATGGGTTAGTTAAGTGGTGGAACCTTGAACTGAAAGATAAAACACCAAAATGGGCTGCCGAAAAAACTGGTCTTAAAGAAAAAGACATAGTAAAAACGGCACGAGAAATGGCTGCCGCAGCACCGAATGTTATTGTTTGGTTAGGGCCTGGTGCTTCTATGCACGTAAGAGGTGGTTATACAGCAATGGCTATTCACGCTCTTAATGGTATTTTGGGATCTGTAGACAACGAAGGTGGCCCGATAGCGATGGTTAAACCTAAAGTTAACAAATTCCCTAAATACGAT
>CAZULK010000142.1:1471-6834 GCA_964621225.1 uncultured Melioribacteraceae bacterium
GCTGCTAAAGGCTTTACCAAGTTAAAAGAATATTATGAAACTGAATTCAAAGATCCTGAAACAGGAAAAACTCCTACAAATTCAAAGGAATTCACCGAAATCTATTTGAAAATGTTGACCGCTCCTTTGTGGGATGGAAAGAAAGATGTCGGTGGAGATAAATTCTCCGGATATCAAGAATTCAGAAAAATTGGTATGTGGAACTCCGACAAATACAAATTCAGAAGCCGTTGGGGACATTTCCATACAGTTACCAAAAAATTCGAATTCTACAGTAAAACACTGGAGAAAGCCCTCCACGATCATGCAAAGAAAAATAAGACGACTGTCGATAAAGTAATGGAAGTCACAAAGTACCAAGCACGTGGGGTTTATGCTTATATTCCACATTACGAAGAACCTTACAGATGGGGAGATTCAAAAGAATATCCTCTTACTTTTGTTGACTTCAAATCGCGCTTAAATAGAGAAGGAAGAAGCCAAAACTCTCCATGGTATCAAGAGTTCATCAAAGTTGATATTGGCAACACAGCTTGGGAAGATAGACTTTTGATTAATCCCAAAGATGCTGCTAAATATGGACTTAAAGATGGTGATACCGTAAAAGTATCTTCAGTTGTCGCTTCCATCACTACAAAAGTGAAATTGTTCGAGGGAATTAGACCTGGATCCGTAGCAAAATGTTATGGACAAGGACACTGGGCATACGGAAATGTTGCTGCCCTCGACTTTAAGAAAGGTATTCCACGTGGTGGAAATAACAATCAACTTATGCCGGCAGATTATGATCGCTTGAGTGGTTCAACTGCTAGAAATGGTGGTTTTGCTGGCGTTAAAATAGAAAAAGTATAAATAGGAGGTCATGATTATGCCTAGATTAGGAATGGTAATTGATTTACATAAATGTGTCGGTTGCGGAGCATGTGCTATTGCGTGCAAGACAGAAAATAACACAGATCTCCGCCATGACGGACAAACTTTTAATTGGGCTGACTTCCAAATGACTATGGAAGGTGAATTCCCTAATATAAAGTATACTACAATGCCGGTGCTTTGTAATCATTGTACTGATGCCGCATGTGTAAAAGCTTGTCCGGTTAAACCTAAAGCAATGTATAAAACCGAAGATGGCATTACGATGCACAATGATGAAAGATGCATCGGTTGCCGCAGATGTCAAAAAGCTTGCCCATATTCAGTACGCGATATTGACAAGAGCGATGCGCAGTATAGCGTTATCAGCTTCAATAGCCGTAAAAAAGATCCGCATCAATTCTACAGAAACAAAGAAGAATTGATCCCCGGATGTACTGTTGGTGGTGCAGGTATTGCGGCAGCAGCCGGAAGTACTCCTCCTTTCAAAACTGATTATTCTCACCCCGATTACGAACCTGTAAGGAGGAAGAAAGTAACTGAAAAATGCATACTTTGTGCACACAGATTGAAGGACGGTGAAGATCCTTATTGTGTAGTTTCTTGTCCTTCCGGTGCAAGAACAGTTGGCGATTTCGATGATCCCAACAGTGAAGTAAGCAAATTACTGAAGAAATACGATCATTTTGTACTGAAACCTGAAGCGGGAACTAAACCTAATGTTTATTACATTAGAAGCTATCAAACCCGCAAGTAAAATAATTAGGGGCAGGCAATGTCTGCCCCTATTTTTTTCGAAGAGGTGCTCATGGAAAGAATACTAATTATATCGCAGTTATATTCTAAGTTTTCCGAATTGTTCAGAAAACCTGAAAAGGAAATTTGGACTGAGGAGACGTTGAATCTTTTTTGCGCCCTAGTTTCGGAACTTGATCTGAAGATAAATTGTGAGACTGATGGCGTAAATAAATTGTTAAAGTCAGTTGAGTTCGATGAAATATTACTGGAATATACAAGAATATTTCTTGGCCCGTTCAAAGTGTTGGTTCCGCCCTACGGTTCATGTTATCTCGAAAATGAAAAACTACTTAATGGTGAAACCACAATTCAAGTAAAAAATATTTATCTCAAACTTGGATTGGATATCTCCGAATCTTGGAATGATTTGCCCGATCATATAGTTGCCGAGTTGGAGTTTATGCATTTCCTTACTTATAACTATGCTTCTCCTGAAGACAGCGATTTAAATAAAGATGAAGTGATAGCAGTTGAAAAAGAATTTTTCTTTAAATATTTTTATCCGTTTGCAACCAGATTATGTAGTGATATTCTGGGTAAAACCAAATCGAATATTTATAATAAAATTGCAAAAATTATGGTGGAATTTTTACATTCTGAAAAGAATAGGATACTTTCTGTAAGGTGATATTAGATTATTTATTACATAAGGCAGAAAAAACTCTGATTCCTGTGGACATTGAATTATCGAGATGCAACAGATTTCGATTTTCTGAAAGCAGCTGCGATGATTGTTTAACACATTGTCCGTTTTATGCCATTTCAATTTCAGAATCAATCGAAATAGATGAAAAAAAGTGTGAAGGGTGTTTGATTTGCAGTTCAGTCTGCAAAAATGAAGCCATCTCTGCAAGTATCAAATTGAAAAAGTTTGAAGAACTGAGTAGAGAGCAGAACGAAATTTTGATCGGTTGTACTAAAGGAGAGAATATTCACCATTTTAGGAGCAGTTGCATTGGGTGGCTGTCAATGGAGGTATTAGCCTATTTGGGTTCAACATTTAAAGATGGAGTTAACATTGATGTATCCTTGTGCAAGGATTGTGTTAATAATCCAAGTGTGGAATATGTATCGAACTTAATTGAAAAGTTAAAGAAAGATACCGGAAATGAAAATATTCAGCTTATTGATTCAAGGGAAAATTTACAAAATCATTCTAAGGTATTAGGAAGAAGAGATTTTCTCAATTCAATTTTTACTACTGCAAAATCAGAAGTGGGAGAATATTTATCAAAGGATGAAAAGGAAAATTTATATTTTTCCGACCCGAAGCTGACACTAAAATTGAACGCTATTAAAGCTACTAAATACCGGGCTAGCAATAAGAGTATTGAATCTATGGGATATAGAATTTTAGTGAAAGATAATTGTGATTCTTGTCTTGATTGCGTTGCGATCTGTCCCACAGAAGCCCTAAAGGAAAGTGAAACGGAAGAACTTGAAATTGATAACTCCAGATGTACAGGGTGTGAATTATGTTCGGAGTTTTGTTTAGAAAAAGCAATACAAGTAGACAAAATTCTTGCATGAATTTAATATAAAAAGATGAAAATGTTCTTTTAATTAGTTATTTTTGTACTAGGATTCTCCGAGTTTTGGAATCTAAAAGCAACAGCTCATGATTCCAAAACCGATAGGGTAAATTTAGAAATGAATTTGCCTGCCGAATTTGCAAAGGAGACCATAAGTTTTTATTTAACCCCGGTCTCCTTGAGATCGGGGTTTTTTTATGTAAAAAATAGGAGAAATTAAAATGGCAGTACCAAAACGTTACAAAATGTTCAAAGAAAATTTTGCAGATGTTGCAAATGCATACGAAGCAATGGGCGATGCAGTTCATCAAGCAGGTCCGTTAGACGAGAAAACAAGAGCATTGATAAAAGTAGCTATTTCCACCGGAGCCAGATTGGAAGGTGCGGTTCATTCACACACAAGAAAGGCTTTGAAAGCTGGCTGCACACCGGAAGAAATCAGACACGCGGTTATGTTGAGTCTGCCTACCGTAGGATTGCCCTCTATGATGGCTGCATTGAGCTGGGTTGATGATATTCTAGAGGATAACGACTAATGATTTCAACTTTGGTCAAACTGTTCATTTCCTTCCTTAAAGTCGGCTCTTTCAGTTTTGGAGGAGCATATTCATTGTTACCTCTGATTGAAAGGGAAGCGGTTACAAACAATGGTTGGCTAACTCACGATGAATTTTTAAAAGTGCTGGGGATGGTGGAAGTTTTCCCCGGTGCTATTTCGATTAAATATGCAACTTATGTCGGATATAAAGCTGCGGGCGTATTGGGTGCAATTGTTGCTAACTTGGGTAATTTAATAATGCCCGCAACTATTATTATGGTTGCAGCATATTTCTATACTACATACGAAAAAAATGAATTGGTTATGAAAGCCTTCCGTGGTGTAAAGTACGCTGTTATTGGTTTGGTTGCTGCACTTATTTACCAATACGGAGCAAAAAACTTTGAAGAACCTAAAGGGATAATCATAATCTTATTTGCTTTTGCGCTTGTATTTTTCTTTAAACTTCATCCGGCTTATGTGGTTATTTTAGCAGGATTAACAGCATTGGTGCTATTATGAAACTTGTAGATAGATTTGATAGAGTTCATGATTATTTAAGGATTTCACTTACGGATAAGTGCAACTATAAATGCATTTATTGCAATCCAAACAGTTTAAATGATCATAATTCACGGAAAGAACTTTTATCCTTCGAGGAATTATATCGCCTTGTTGAATTTTTTGCCGGTGAATTGGAATTCAAGAAATTCAGATTTACCGGAGGGGAACCATTGTTACGCAAAGGTGTTCTGGATTTCTTCCAAAGCATTAAGCCATTGAAAGAAAAATACAATTTTAAATTGGGGCTAACCACGAACGGATCGCTTCTTCAAGGGAAATGCAAATTACTTAAAGAATTAGGTATTGATTCTCTGAATATAAGTTTGGACAGTCTGAATGGACTGAAATTTAAGGAAATAACAAAATTAAATGAATTGAATAAAATTTTAGAAGTAATTCACGAAGCAATCGAGGCGGGGTATTCTCCACTTAAGGTAAATGCTGTAATAATAAAAGGAATAAATGATTCGGAAATTTTGAACTTTGTTAATTATTTCAAGAACAGGGATGTCAATCTTCGATTTATTGAGTTTATGCCTTTCGGAAGTAACGAATGGGAAAGGAACGGGTTTATTAGTTACAAAAAAATTAAAGAAAAAGTAGAAGAAGAATTCGAATTACTTGAATTGAACAGTGATCCTAATGCGGTAGCAAAAGATTTTCAATTAGCCGGATTCCCTTGCAAGGTAAGTTTCATCAGTTCAATTTCGGAACATTTTTGTGGCAGTTGTAACAGAGTCCGCGTTTCATCTACCGGAAACTTCAGACTTTGCCTCTTTTCCGAGGGTGAACATGGAATCAATTTCAGAGATGAATTCAGAGCAGGTAAAAGTAATTCCGAAATCCGGGATAAGTTAATTTCTGCGATGCAATATAAATGGGAGAAACATCCCGATGCAGAAGAGTTAACGGGATTGATGGAAAATAACATGATGACAATAGGTGGTTAAGATGAATGAATTGACTCACGTGAACAAAAGCGGCAAAGCAAATATGGTCGATGTTTCATCGAAAGAAATTACTTTAAGAACTGCTACCGCTTATGCGGAGGTGAAAGT
>CAZULK010000143.1:0-6668 GCA_964621225.1 uncultured Melioribacteraceae bacterium
ATGCACCGGTTGCGGGGATTGTGTTCCCAATTGCCATGAAGGCGCCTTGCAGGTAATAGACGGAAAAGTTAGATTAATTAGCGATTTATTTTGCGACGGTTTAGGCGCTTGCATCGGCCATTGTCCGGAAGGAGCTTTGACAATTGAAAAAAGGGAAGCCGAACCCTATGATGAATTTAAAGTAATGGAAACCATAGTTAAAGGCGGACCGAATGTAATCAAGGCTCACTTACAACATTTGAAAGAACACGAAGAATTTGAATTTTTGAAACAAGGTCTTGAATATTTGCGATTAAACAATATTCCGGCCCCCGATTTAGAAGAAGCCAGCCAACAGTCCCATTGTGGGTGCCCCGGTTCCCAAGAAATGTCGTTTGAAGCTTCTGAAGAAATAGAAGATTCACCAAGAATTACTTCACAATTAACGCAGTGGCCGGTGCAATTACATTTGGTGCCTCCTAACGCACCATATTTCAGAGGAGCCGATCTGCTTCTTACGGCAGATTGCGTTCCTTTTGCTTATCCGAATTATCACAACGACTTTTTGAAAGGAAAAAGCCTCGCAATAGCTTGCCCGAAGTTAGACTCAAACCAAGATATATATTTGGCCAAATTAACTGCGATGATAACGGAAGCAGGTATTAAGTCAATTACTGTTTTAATTATGCAAGTTCCTTGCTGCGGAGGATTATACCGTTTGGCACAACAGGCTATTGCAAATTCGGGTAAGAATATTGAGCTTCATGCAAAAGTTATAAGTGTGAGGGGAGAAATTCTCCAAGAAGTATGAAATATACTCCAAGTGAATTATTCGATTCGCTCGCCGCTAATTACAGCAAAGTAACGAGCATCGAGAAAAACCTTTCGAAAAGGATCGAATTCTATTCCCAATTTGTAAACACTCCCGGGAAAGCCGTCGATTTAGGCTGCGGAACAGGCATTGATTCTTTAGCTTTGACAAAATTGGGATGCCGAGTAACGGGTATCGATGTTTCCCGGGAAATGATTAAAAACGCTAAAATCTTAGCTTCGCAATACGGAATGGATATCAATTTTATAGAATCCGATTTTTCCCAATTCGATGAAAATAATTTTTCCGGAACCGAATATTTTGTCTCCATGGGAAATTCATTATCATTTGTAAATCACGATTCTATTTCGACGTTAATAAAAAAAATTGCTAAAGCCGGCAAACCGAAATCCAAATTTATTATTCATATATTGAACCTCGAATTATTATTACCAAACGGAGAATATATTGCAGGCTCTAAACAGAACGAAGATTTCAGCATCACAAGGAAATATATAACCGAGGGAAAGAGAAGCTATTTTGTAATTGAAAAGCATTTCAAAAATGGGGAGTCCGAAATTGATAAGGCAGAAGTCTTTATACATTCCGGGAATAGTTTGAGTCAAATTCTAAAAGAGGAAAAATTCGGAAACATAAAGACCTTTGGAACTTTAGACTTAAAGCCATTCTTAAAAGATAAGTCGAAAGATCTTATTATCGTAGCAGAAAACTTAAAGTGAAAGAATTTTGTTAACCGTTTTTTCTTTTAACTGCTCGAGTGTCTCTTCGCTCAACATTTTGTATGCATCGGTTCGTAATTTTCCCCATTTTTCGTGAACGGGACACGGATTATCGCCGGAGCAACCTGGGAAGCCTAACACGCAATTATTGAAAACTTCATCTCCGTCAATTGCCAATACGATATCTATCAATCTTATCTGACTTGGTCTTTTTGCCAAATAGAATCCACCGTTTTTCCCCTTTTTCGATCCCACTATTCCGCTATCGGTCAATATCTGCAACATTTTGGATACGAATTCCTTGGGGACCTTTAGTTCTTCGGAGATCTCTTTTGCATTAAAAATAATTTGACTCTTTTTTATGGAGAGGAATAATACGGCTTGTATAGCCAGTTCGCACTTTTTAGAAAATATAACTGTCATATCATTAAAAGAATATTTGTTCTGATTCAAATTTAACAATTTCCAGAGACATTTCCAAAAACACTTTTATTTATTGGGGGTATTTAAAATATGTAAATCTCTTTGCGGGAAAGGTATTTCAATATTGTAATTTCTGAATTTCCGTACTATGTCTGAATTTAAGTCCGATAGGACATTGTAATGTCTCTTTGGATCATTTATCCATACACGCAGTTTCATATTCCATGCCGAGTCGCCAAAGGAAACAAAAAATACTTCAGGCTTTGGCTTTGTTAACACTTCCTCGTTATCTGCAGCAACTTCCAGTAAAGCTTTCTTTACCAAATCTAAATCGGAATTGTAGGAAACCCCAACTTCAACATCGACAGCAATTTTTCTGTCACCGTGACTCCAGTTAATAACTTGGGATGAAATAAACTCCGAATTCGGCACAATTATGGAAATGTTTCTGATGCTTTTTATTGTAGTGGAACGAATGTTAATATTGGTTACATCTCCCTCTCTATCGCCAACTGTTATTCTATCCCCTACGTTAATCGGTCTTTCGAACAAAAGAATCAATCCTGCGATAAAATTGGATGTTATATTTTGCAAACCAAAACCGATACCAACAGACAGAAACCCGAGTACAACAGCTAAACCGCTTAGATCAATACCAACTGTTTGAAATGCAACGACCACACCAATAGTTATAATGATATATTGGGCAATCCTTGTGAGCATAAATTGTACGCCAGTTTCAATGTTGAATTTTGTAAGTATTTTTTTCAATAATCTTGTCTTTAGTATTCTGGACAAGAAAACGAAGAATACAATTATGAATATCCCAATAGCCAAAGAAACCAAGGTAACAGGCGTATTATTTATTACAAATAGAGGATGTTCAATGATATCGATTAATTTCTCTTTCAGTTCCATTTTCCTTTAAAATATTTTGTATAATGTTGTTGTTACTCCCAACTGAAAAACCGACGGTGCACCGGTTGTTTTGTTTTCGGGAGTGTAAGATGCATCGAAAACAATTGTTGGGAAAAGTGCATAAGAAATTCCACCGTCAAAATACAAATTATTCTGATTAGATGTATAATCCCCAAAAATTTCAACAAAGACCCCGAATTTAGAATTAAGTTTTGGAGATATAGCGGCGGCATAAAAATAGGAATTATTAAACTTACTGCTTGTTTGGTAAAAGTTCACTCCCAAAGTCACATCCATTTGGAAATATTCAAATTGAAAGCTACTGGCGTCGTAAAAAGTGAAAATCGTTGATGCATTTTTTACAATTTCCGTTTTAGCAACGAAGGCAGAGGCAAAAAACTCCCGGTCAATCAACTTATGTTTAATCTGTAATCCCGGATTTCCAAGGTCTGAAGTTTCATCGGAAGAATTGTAATTTGCCAATCCATTCATGAAAAATCCTACTTCCGTATTCCGGAACACAGAGGATTTAAACAACAGCGGCAAGCTCCATCCCGCTTCTGAAGTGGATAAACCGAATTCCATTTCGAGATATTTATTTGCCGTAATATAAGCATTATCACTAGCCGAAGGCCTCGTTGGGTTGGCAGAAACCGATTGCGCCCAAGATGCCGAACAAGAGAACAGAAAAATAATTAGTAGTTTTTTCATTCCCTCTCCTATAGTTTTTTCATACCTTCTGCATCAACAAAAAGAACATCTCCGATTTTATCGTAACCCTTAAAGTATTCTTCCCCTTCGTGTTTAATTATTTCATCGCGGAATCCAAGCATAGTCAAAGCAGCTTCCGACGATTTCTCATTTATTAATTCTTTGAGAAGAACACCTTCTTTTAATTCAATCACTTCAATATTTTTATCGGAAATGGGTAGTCTGCCGGATTGAACGAGTTCGGTCAGTTTTTCCTTTTCTTCGGCATACATCCCTTCCTTGCAAACAGAAAATATTTTTATGAATCCGTTTTTCCACTTTGGATGCCCCAGAATAATATAACTCAATAAAATCATGAGGTTGGAATTATCGGCATCCCAATTTTTAATCCACACATGTATTCCATTCTCAAACTGAGTATTTCTTGAGGAAGAACCGAGAATGCAGACATCAAATTTTCCTGCTTGAACCAAAGAGATGTTTTCCAATATTTGAGGAAGGTTTTTCGGATCTCTTTTATCATATTCAAATATTACCATATTGTTTTCCATTCCCGAAGGAGACGGAAGTTGTACAGCCTGAGCAATGGCACTAGTGAATGAAGGAGAAATGATTGTATCAATATAAATATCCCCTTTAACGTAACTGATTTTATTCAACAGCTTATCCAGTACAATCTCCGATTCTTCCCTTTTCTCTTTGGAGAAATAACCTTTAATGAGATGAATGTAAGTTCCAAAACCATATCTGTAAGATATCCAACTCAAAAGATGTAAAGCCTTATCCCGTTCGAAAGTATCTGAAGAAACACAAATAGCAGACGGCCGCCAGCCTTGATCTTTCTTTTTTGCTTGTTGTGTGAATACGGTTAATCTCCTGCTAAACTGGTAAATGGCACCTTGGAATATTGCTTCCAACCCACCTCTGTCTTTATGATACTGTGTGATGCCGTAATAAATAACGCTCATTATTCCGAATGCAGCGATTGCATAACCGGCACTTATCTGAAACATAAGCCAAGTGGACAGAACAAATCCCAATGCCGACAAATACCATTTGGAAGTGAATGTCGGGCGATAAGATGGGTCGCTGCCAAAATGATAAAGGAATGAGATCAAACATATCGAACCGTATGTGACCATAAAAAACATTGTTATCACGGAGGCTACGGCATTTACATCACCCATAATGACGAAAACTAGCGCTATAAGACTCGAAACAATAGTAGCATTAAGGGGTTCGCCCATCTCTCCAATACCCTTGGACAACCATCTGTTTATTTTCATTGAAGGGAATGCCTGGTCTCTGCTTAAAGCCTGTAATGTTCTTGGAGCAACAAGAATTGAACCTATTGCCGACGAGATTGTTGAGGCGGCAAGGCCTAATGGAATTATATATTCACCAAACAATGCGATTCTACTCATTATCAACTGGTCAGAGACCAATTCTTCCGGAGGAGCGGATACATTCAATTTATAAGTGACGAAAAAATAGACTATCATGCCGGAGATTGTTCCAAGTGTAGTCCCAAGTGGGATTGATTTTTTGGGGTCTTTCAGATCACCGGATAAACCGACACCGGCGGTCATACCTGTGAAAGCCGGGAAGATAATTGCGAAAACTATGAATAATTGATCTCCGTTCCTTAAGGCGTTTGTGAATAATCCCGAACTCGCCTCATATCCATCAATGGGGGATCCGGCAAAAAACATTGCCAGAGAGATAAACAGTATAGCAACAACAATATAGAGAAGCTTTACACCTATGCTTGCGCCCTTCTTCAAAATTAGTGCAGCCAACAATATGAGAGCAGGGACACTGACTGCCTGCTTAGGCAACCACAATCCGTAATTCTGTTTCAAGAATTCAAAAACGGGAGTGAACGCTTCCGTAAAAGCAATAATGTAAAACGCGATGCTAATTGTTTGGGAAAGATAGAGTGCAATTCCGATGGTTGCACCTATATTCAACCCGAAGGAACGTGAAATAATAAAATATTCTCCACCCCCCTTAACTTTTTCGTTAGTTGCAATTTCGCTTATAGCCAGCGCTGTAGGGATTGTAACCAAATGACCAATTAATATAATTGCAATCACACCCCAAAAGCCAACAGTACCGACTGCAAAACCGAATCTGAGGAATAGTATTGCCCCCAATATTGTGGAAATGGAAGTAAAGAATACAGGAGCAGTACCGAAACCGGATTTATTTTGTGACATATACAGAATTTCCTTCAAATGATAAGAACAAATTAAATATAATTATAGCTGAGTTCAAATAGAGAAATTAAGAAATTAAAGATACTTCTCGGTGAACTCAATCAGCCATTTTTTAACACCCGTGTATGGTGGGAATAGTAAAGCGGGCAATGAAAATTTAGATTGCTTCATGACAGATATTTCATTCGAAAATTCTTTGAATCCTGCATAACCATGTCCCCTTCCCAAACCACTCTGACGAATTCCGCCAAAAGGTAATTTGTAGTTTGCAAAATGAAGCAAAGTACCGTTGATTACAATATTGCCGGCAGGTATATTATTCTCGACATATTTAATTGTACGTTTGTCGTTGCCGAAAATATAGAAGGTTAATGGGTTGGGATTTAGTGCAACGGTTTCTCCAATTTCGGAAAGATCATTATATGTAATAATAGGCAAAATGGGTCCAAATATTTCTTCTTTCATCACATCCATATCATTTTTTACACCGGTTAATAGTACCGGTTTGAATTTTCCATCTTCAGCGGAATCATGCAAATATAGTGGCACTGCCCCTTTATTTAAGGCATCTTGGAAAATTGAATCTATTTTTTCTGTGTGTCGTTTATCTACCAAACCACAATAAGGCATGCTGCCCGAACCGGCAAAATTATTTTGGACATAAACTTTTATTTTATTTATTAATTCATCTTTCAAATTTTCCGGCACCAAAACGTAATCCGGAGAGATACAAGTTTGTCCCGAATTGATTAACTTTCCCCAAGCCAATCTTTTGGCGGTTAAATCCAAATCTGCATCATTACAAATAACCGCAGGGGATTTACCTCCCAGCTCAAGCGTAACCGGAGTGAGATGTTTCGATGCAGC
>CAZULK010000144.1:0-6578 GCA_964621225.1 uncultured Melioribacteraceae bacterium
CATTTATGCTGTGCTATTTATTTTCCTTTTGATAGTGATTCTCAGATTACTCAAAGGCATTTATGTAATTTTTGATGTTGCACCTTCGAGTGTTTATTCAGTATCCTTTGCATTTTTATTAGTATTCTTGGGCATTATAGTTTTCTATTTTCATTACACAAATAATTCATTTTATCAAATTTTGAACGCATTAAATCAACATCCACTAATTTAACGGGTGAGTATTGTATTTATCTAAATTAGAAATATTCGGATTTAAATCCTTTGCGAATAAAACCGTCGTTGATTTCACAAAAGGTATTACGGGCATTGTTGGTCCTAACGGTTGCGGAAAAACAAATATTGTTGATGCCATCCGTTGGGTATTGGGCGAACAAAAATCCTCTACGCTGCGCAGCGATAAGATGGAAAACGTTATATTCAACGGTACCAGACTACGCAAACCTATGGGAATGGCGGAAGTATCTTTGACAATAATTAACGATCAAGGGATTTTGCCCACCGATTTCAGCGAAGTAAAGATTACAAGAAGAATATTCCGTTCCGGTGAAAGCGAATACCTTTTGAACAATAATATATGCCGATTGAAAGATATTACAAATCTTTTTATGGATACCGGATTAGGTTCTAATGCTTACTCCGTAATCGAATTAAAGATGATTGAAACTATCCTGAGCAACAAGGCTGAGGAGAGACGTAAACTTTTTGAAGAAGCTGCCGGAGTAAATAAATATAAGCTAAGAAGAAGGCTGTCATTAAAAAAATTGGATGACGTAAAAGCCGACTTAACCAGGGTAAACGATATTGTTTCCGAAGTTGAGAAAAAGGTAAGATCGCTCGAGCGCCAAGCTAAAAAGGCGGATAAGTATAATCAGATTCAAAGTGTGCTTAGGGAGAAAGAATTAGAACTTTCCGAGCATCAATTCAATTTATATAATAAAAAAATAAAATCCCTTAAAATGAGAAGAGAAGAACTCGTTACCAGAAAAAACGAAATCGACTCTTCCATAAGAGAAATTGAAAATCAACTGATTGAGTATCGCACTTCCATTCAAGAAGTTGAAGATAAACTTAAAGACAAAAGGCGCGAAGTAGCAGATCACACAGGCAAACTGCACGAGGCTCAAAAGAATATTTCGGTAAGTGAAGAAAGATTAAATTCATTAAGAAACAATATTGAAAGATCGAAAAGGGAAATTGAAAACCTTACTCAAGAGAAAGATACCAATATAAATTTAATTCATGAAAATGAATCAAAGATTTTAGTTCTCCAAGAGGAACTAAAGGAGAAAGAAACTGAAATAGCCGGATTTGGAGACGGACTGCAGAAGCTGAAAGTTGAAGTTGATAATAAAAAAGAGGAGTTGAAACGCAGATCTTCTCAAGTTGTCGACAAAGTAACGGAGATTAATAAACTTAAAAATAAATTAGACAACCTAAAGCGTAACAGAGAACAGCTCGACAGTAGAATAAGAAAAATTAATGATCGTATTGAAAAAATCACCAATGATATTGCCAAGAATGTTGGTTACGAAGAACAACTTCAGCAAGAGAAATTATCTGTAGAAGCTAGATTAAAAGAGTCGGAAAAGTTATACGCCGAAAAGCAGGAAGAGAAAGAAAAATTAGAAAAGAATCTTTCCGAATTGCGCAAACGCGAGCTTGAAGAAAAAGGCATTCTTCAAAATCTTCAAAATAAAATTGAGTTATTACAAAACTTGATCAATAATTTAGAAGGAATTTCAAAAGGCTCAAAATTACTGATCGAAAGTAAATCGTGGACGGAAAAAGAAAAAACCATTTTTGCAGATGCGGGTAGCGCAAAAGACGACAATTACAGGTTCGCTCTGGAAGCGGCACTCAAAAATGTATTGAACAATCTCCTGCTCGAAAGTTTTGAAGATCTAAAGAGTGCAATTGATTATCTTAAAAAGAATCAATTGGGCAAAGCCTCATTCTATTTGCTAAAAGATAATAAAAACGGCAAAGGTTTGGCGGGATTCTTAAATAAATTATCCCGCAATAGAATGATGAAGAAAATAGCCAAGGAATCTACGTTTGTAGCTTGGTGTTCCGATGTTATTGAAGCCCAACCTAAATGGGAAGCATATTTCAAACACATCCTTTCAGATTTTGCAATTGTAGAGAATGTTGAAGATGCGCTTGTTTTGATTGACAAATATCCTTCTTTCAACTTCGTAACTCCCTCGGGGGATTTAATTCAATCCAACGGTATTGTGGAGGCAGGTTCGGAGCCCACTTTGGACGAAACGCTTCTCGGAAGAAAACAAATGCTCGAAAATTTAAAGGACGAAGTTCCTTTAATTGAGAAAAGATTAAAGTCCGTTCAATACCAAATTGAAGAAACCGAAAATAAAATTTCGGGAATAGATTTGAAAATTTTATCCGAACAGGGTAAAGTTTTGCTCAACGATCTGAATAATATAGAAAAACAGATATCTCAATACGAATTCGAAAACAAGAAAGCCAACGAAGAAATTGATAAGGCACAAAGTGAAATTCAAGAATTGGCATCCGAATCCAATTCAATTGATAACGAAGCTATTGATACCGAAAAAATAATTGAAGAACTCGAAAGCGAAAGAATTGAACTTGCGGCGGGAGTATCAGAAATTGAAAAAGAAGTGTCTCTGCTCGAAAGCGAATACAATGAAGAAGTAAACAGACAAAATCAAATTAAGCTTTCGGTAGAAAGATTGAACGGTGAAATCAGAAATCTTGAAAATACAAACACTCGTGCAAAGCAAGCCATAGAACAAATAGAGACGAACATCGAGAATAGAAAGAGTGAGATTGAGCAATCGGAAGAAAAAATTGTTAGTCTCGAAAATGCTCTTGAAGAATACCAATTTAATTATGACGAATTATTCGTCGAAAGAAATAAATTGGAAGAAGAAGAAAGTGAAATTGAAACCGAACTGAAAGGAATAAAAGCTAAAGCTTCTGAACTGGAAAGTGAAGTAAGAACCATCAGAAGCGAAAGAGAAAAAATATCCGATGAAGTTCATTCAATTGATATCGAGAACAACAAACTTTCGATGAAACTCGATAGTCTCGTTGAACACATTAAAGAAGAATATAATGTTGAGTTGGTAGAAAAAGAGTTTGAGGATCTTGAAACTTACGATTACAATCTGATTTCCGATGAAGTTCATACATTGAAAATTAAATTGAAAAATCTCGGCCCAATTAACTTATTGGCCTATTCAGAATACGAAGAAGAAAAGGAACGCCTTGATTTTCTATTGCAGCAGAGAAATGATTTAATTGAATCGGAAAGAGATTTGGTAAATACGATTAAAGAAATCAATGAAACAGCCGAGAACGTATTTCTTGAGACATTTAATCAAATCCGTGAAAACTTCATCAAAATATTCCAGACATTATTCAACGAAGAAGACGAAGCTAATCTAATTCTCGAAGAAGGTGTTGACCCCTTGGAAGCAAAGATTGAAATTTCCGCAAAGCCGAAAGGAAAGCGGCCTACTTCCATCGAGCTTTTATCCGGGGGAGAAAAAACATTAACGGCAACGGCTCTGTTATTTGCAATTTATTTAGTAAAACCATCACCGTTCTGTATATTGGATGAAGTGGACGCTCCGTTGGATGATGCGAATGTTGATAGATTCACAAACTTGTTACGCGAATTCAGCACTAATACACAGTTTATTATTGTAACCCATAACAAACGCACTATGGAAGCGGCTGAAAACATGTATGGCGTTACCATTCAAGAAGAAGGCGTTAGTAAACTTGTGGGAGTACAATTCAACGAACAACTAAATAATATAGTGCCAAATTGAGTTTAGTAAACGGAAATAGAAAGTTTAAGATATTCGTCGACTTCGACGGGACAATCACTAAGACCGACGTTGGAGAAGCGCTATTTATTAATTTCGGTGACGCCGCACGTGCCCGGGAAATTGTTGACTTATATCTCGAAGACAAGATTACATCAAAAGAAACATGGATTCTTCTTTGCGAGAGCATTAATAATTTTGACACCGAAGGGTTCGTAAAGTTTTTGGACACAATAGAAATAGATTCCGAATTCAAGAACTTTGTCGATTTCTGTAAGAACAATGATTTGGACATTTTTGTTTTAAGCGATGGATTGGATTTTTATATTGATAAAATTTTAAAACGGGAAGGATTGGAAAATTTAACGGTCTACTCAAATAAGTTAAAAATATCCGGCGGCAAATTTTTCCCGGTTTTCCCTTACACAGACGAAGAATGCAATCAATGCGCAAACTGTAAAAGAAACCATATAATTACTAATAGTTCGGATGAAGATATAACTATTTATATAGGTGACGGATGGTCGGATAAATGTCCCGCACAGTATTGTGATTTTATATTTGCAAAAGATTCACTATTAAAATTTTGCGAGAAAAACCGGATATCTTATTACCCATACAGAAATTTCGGGGAAGTTCGCTTAAGAATAGCAGATTTATTAAAAAGAAAAAGAATTCGTAAAAGACATCAGGCAGAATTGAATAGAAAAGCAGTTTATTTACAAGGATAAAAATGAAAACATTAGCACAAAGATTATTTGAAATAAGAAGTTATACACCAATACCGTTTTTAATTGTAATGTTGATATTTGCACAACCAACGGTTTATAGTTTGATAATAGGTATTATAATTGCCGTCATCGGAGAATTATTCAGATTGTGGGGAGTTGTATATGCAGGCAGCGAAACCCGAACTACCGGAAGTGTTGGAGGCACATATTTGGTAGTAAGCGGTGCATTCGCTTATCTAAGGAATCCCCTTTACTTGGGGAATATACTTCTTTATACCGGTGTTGGAGTAATGTCTATGGCTCTTTTCCCCTATCTCCAGATTGCGGCTCTCCTCTTCTTCTACTTTCAATACAGAATGATAATAAGCGAAGAGGAAAAATATCTATCCAAAACATTTGGTGAAGCATACGAGACTTATAAAAAGAATGTCCCAAGATTAATTCCGTCTTTCAAGAAGTTTAAGAATCCCGGTGTGGAACAACCACGCTTAAATATTTCGGCGGGATTAAAATCTGAAAAAAGGTCTTTACAGGCATTTACATTAATAACAATTATTATGATAGTTATTTTGGTTGCGGAGAAAATTTGAGCGAAACTTTAATGATAATTGCGGGCGAAGCCTCCGGCGATTTGCACGGTTCCGCTTTGGTGGAACAATTACTTGCAAAAAAACCGGAGACGAGAATTTTAGGTATTGGCGGCAATAGAATGCAAAATGCCGGGATGGAATTAGTCTATCATATTAAAGATATGGCATTCCTGGGTTTTACAGAAGTAGTGCGCCACATACCTTTTATCCGCAAAGTTCAGAAAGATTTGATCGAAAAAATTAAATTGAATAATATCAAATGGGTTGTGCTTATTGATTACCCCGGATTTAATTTAAACTTTGCAAAAAAGATTAAAAAACTAGGAGTAAAAATAGTTTACTACATTTCTCCGCAAATTTGGGCATGGGGACAACACAGAATTAAAAAGATTAAAAAATTAGTGGACAAAATGCTGGTGGTGTTTCCCTTTGAGGAAGAATTCTACCGCAAACACAATGTTGATGCCCAATTTGTCGGTCATCCCCTCATTGAAAGGATTAATAATTTTAACTTTGCTTCGGCGGAAGAAACTAAAAAAGAAGCCGGCATTCCGGAAGATTCCGATTATCTACTTTTAATGCCGGGAAGCAGAAAGCATGAAATTAATTTATTATTCGATACCATGCTGAAGTCTGCACAAAAAATTGCCTCCGAATTCAATTTAAAAATTGTAGTTGCTTGCTCGGAAAATATTGATGAGAATTTATTCGGGCCCAACACCAATATTTTTAAGTTGGTCAAAGGGAATACATATAATTTGATAAAACACGCAAAGTTTGGAATTATAAAAAGCGGAACTTCAACTTTGGAGGCAGCGTTAATTGGACTTCCCTTTTTGTTGGTTTATAAAACCAGCGCGCTTACATATTTAATTGGTAAGTCATTAATTAAGATCGATAGCATAGCTATGCCGAATATTATTTCCGGTGAAAAAATAATTGAAGAGTTAATCCAAAACGAAGCAAATGCGGATAATATTTATAAAGTGGCTTCGGATTATCTAAACGACACCGGGAAATATGAAAATTTAAAACAAAAACTGAATAAAATTAAAGATATGCTGTCATTAGGGAATTATTCAGCTTCTCAAAAAGCAGCGGATATAATAGGTTCTTTAATTTATGAAGTTAAATGAAAATGAAAAACGTTTTTTAAGAAAATTGGGGAATGTAATTCTTCCCCGGCTTGTGAATGTTCTTTGTAAATCGTTGAGAATAAAATTTACCGGAGCAAATATTGAATCCGTTCAAAGCAAAAATGAAGGATCGGTATTTGCTTTTTGGCACGGAAAAATGGTTGTCGGTTGGTATCTTTTAAGAAGAAATTCGCCGTCTGCACTGGTTAGCAGTAGCAAGGATGGTGATATTCTTTTCCAATTACTTAAATATTGGAACTACGAAGTTGCAAGAGGTTCCAGTTCCAAAGGCGGCAAGGA
>CAZULK010000145.1:0-6482 GCA_964621225.1 uncultured Melioribacteraceae bacterium
TACTTTTTATAATAAGATTCACTCCCTTCTTCAAAACGATCAATCATAAGAGTTCTTAATAGCTGCTTACCTATTGAATTTTTATGCATATTTAGAAATACTGAACGAATCTCTTTCTTCAAAGAATCGGTCAACGTTGGCCTAACAACGAAAGGCGGTATACCAAACTTTTCCGATTTTTTTATTATCCGTAAATTTTTTACTGTCTCAGGTAACTCATTCCTTAAAAACTCAAAAACCAGTCCGTCCACTGTTGCTCCATCAACAAAACCACTACTTACGGATTGTATCGAATTATCATGTCCGTAAGTATACACAGTTCTTCCAAAATAATCATCTTCCGATCTATTCATTTTTTTTACTAGATTAATAATATAGTCATGTCCAGTATTCGATAATGGATCCGTGAAGGCAAATGATCGTCCTTCCAAATCATCAATGGAATATATTTCAGAATCTTTTTTTACAATTACATAAGCTTGATAGTAAGGTTCACCATTCACAATTGGTACAACTAGTAACTCTATTGGAAATTCCTCCTTAGCCCTCAAATATGCTCCTGTACAAATGAATGCAAAATCGAGAACTCCTTGTTTTAATAAATTATTAATTTCAGCGTAAGTTTTTCTTTGAATCAATTTTATTGGCTTATTAAGATTAATGGATACGTATTCTAAAAGAAATTCATACAATTCATAAGTTTTATGTGGGGAGATCATTGCAGAAATAGCAACTTTCAATTGCTGAGGGTCATCATCTACGCTTGGTAGTTCTATTTTGGTTCTTTCACTAAGATCTACTTTGGGAATCTCTTCTAAAACACAGCTGTTCAATAAAAGTAGAATAAATAATGTATAGAATAATGTCTTCATTTGAATAATCCCCGTCATACATATTTTTAGAATTTTTAAAAAAGTAATGTAACAAATATTCCCTAAATGGTATTTTTAAATAATAAAAAAGCCCCAAAAAATGGGGCTTTTTATGAAGAAGTTTATCTTATTTTTATATCTATACTTTAACTAAATTTACTTTAGAATCATAGAATGATGCGGAACCGCCAATCACATCTTCCAAAGTAACATTTTTCAGTACAGGGTCAGTTTCCATTACCGAGTTCGGACACAATCCGCGTGATCTGCGTTCTTCACCTTTAACTACTTCGCCGTCGATCACTACATCCTGCGCACCGTAAGCCCAGTGTCCGTAGCTCCAGGAAACGGCAACCACACCGGGTCTCATTCCCTGACGAACTTCTACTTTTCCTTTAACAGGTATCTTAGTTCCGTTTTTCAAATCCCAGATACCTTCTTTGTTCGTAGCGGAAACTAATTTAACTTCGTCACCGTCTTCAACGCCCAATTCTTTTGCAGTTTGAGCATTGATAATAATTTTGTTCTCTGGTGTTATTGAAGTTAACCAGTAATCCGGACCAACGGTTCTTGAGTGACCACCAAGAATATCTTTATAAGTGATCAATTGTAGTCCGAAATCACTTCGTTTAATTTCCTTACCGTCGAATCCTCTTACAGGTTCATAAATTCCCAATCCGGAGAATCTTTTTCCTGTAAATGGATGACGACCAAGAGCTACATGTTCGGAATAAATATTAAACTGGCGTTTAACCAGATGCGGCATTTTGTCTCCGGAGTTTCTATACTTATCGAAATCTTCGAATCTACCGCCTTTGTTCAATACATGAACAACTTTCTTGAACCAATTATTTCCTTTTTGGTCAACTACTGCTTTGGACCATCTTACTTCGTCGAAAGTTGTCTTTGAAAGATGTTTCCTTGCCTTACGGAAAATGCTTAATTCTTCCGGTGTAGCATCCGGAACCGCATCACCTGGTTTGTCTCCGCTCGCGTAGTTGGCAGCCAATTTCAGATACCAATCAATTTCACGAGTGAAGTCCATTCCGGGTCCGAATCCATCTTTACCATATCCGGGAAGATTTAATTTTTCGGCAATTGCAAGCATTACAGCTTCCATTGAACAATGAGTTTCTTCACCGAACACTTTCACTTTTTCCGTCATAGGCTCCACAACAGGCTGTCTTACTTTAGAGCATTGAACCGGAGAAGCCGGTGTTGTGTGAGGTGTACCCCATCTTTCCCAAATTGCTGTATCCGGAAAGATATAATCGGCATACATCGAAGTTTCACCGATTACAATATCCGAGGCAATTACTAAGGGTAACACATTAGTATCAACTAAGGCTTCAATCATTTTGTGTCCACCGGGAGTGGAAAGAATTGGTGTTCCTTTATGCAAGAATAATGCTTTTGCTCTGTAAGGATAACCATCTTGTATACTTGGAATTATCTCTTGGTAAACATTTCCGCTATAAGGGAAGTATGGTCTTTTTGCAGGATAACCATTCTCTCTGAAGAGAGTTGTTTCTTCATATTTTTGTTTTTCCCTGTTTACCCTTATTCCAAATGTGGCTAATTTATTTGGATGCATTTTTTTAACTGGGAATGCATTTCCCGGTTTGCTTCCGTCTTCGTGAATGTGTCCGCCACCAACACTTAAACCACCTTTCCAGTCAGGATTACCGAGCAACATATTCAAAGTAATCACTGCTTGAGCATGATAATATCCGGCAGTGTGCTGAACGGGTCCGCGGTATAATTCTACCACAGATTTCTTTCCGTGTTTAGCCAATTCGTATGCTACATCGGAAATATCTTTTTCTTTCAAACCACATTCATCTGCCCATTGTGCAACAGTTTTTTGATGTGCATAATCCCACAACAATTGGAAAGCAGTTTTCACTTTTATGCCATTAACGGTACCTGAATAGAGTAAATCTGCGTTAATAGCTTTTTTATCCGATGCTGCTTTTGTTGCAACGGGTTTTCCGTTTACCATTACAACAAAGTGGTCGGAACTACCTTTACCTATTTCGGAACCTCTTAACAGCGCTCCGGGACCATCCTTCTCAATTTTTACAAGATGAGTTGCGTTGGTCCATGTAGTTTCGTTATCTTCGTGAGCGGCTGCTTTATTAGCGTTGGTCAAATATGTTTTATCATATTTATCATTATCGAACATCCATCTCATAATACCATAAGCTAAGGCAGCATCTGTACCCGGTTTAAGCGGTAACCATTTCCAAGCTTTGGAAGCCGTTTTGGAAAGACGAGGATCCGCAACTGCAATTTTCAGTCTACCGTCTATTAGAGAATTGGTCAACTGAGGAGCCATAATCGGAGGACCAAAGTTTGCTTCAACCGATCCGGTACCGAAATAAAGTACAAATTCAGCATTGTAAAAATCGGGTTTCATATGGTGCTTACCACCGCCCCATTTACCGCCGTCTGAATATTTGTTTGTTATTTCTGAATAAGCGATATGGTGGGATTGTTCACAAATTGAAGTATGTTCGAACCAGTTGATTGAACCGAATCCGCCGTTAACAAATCTCTTGGCAAATTCTTTTCTTCCGTGCTCAATACGTCCTGCTTGGAATACAAATTGATTATTAACAGGCCCGAAATCTGGGTGATCCGGATCGATTAATTTATCCAAATGTTTCGCATATTTCTTTTTGAAATCCGCAACGCTCATTTTGCCTTTGCCAACATTTTTAGCATCTGCTGCCATTTTTTTGGCAAGTTTCGCATCACGTAATTTATAAAGGTCTTTCAATCCGGGAACAACTCTGTTCTCTTCTCCGGGAACGTTGGCAAAAAGTTTACCACCGTTTACGATTTCCGTAATGGCTTGATCGAAAGGAATAACTTCCCATTTATTTTCGCCACGTTTTCCGGCTCTTTTAATTACTCTTACTAATCTGTAAGGATCATAAAGGGTTTCAACTCCGGCTTGACCTTTTGGACAAATTCCGCCATCCATTTTTGCTGCTGCTTTAATGTTCGTTTTATACGGAATTTGAGGATTCATTGTTTGGATTGAATAAGGATTGCCGTCTATTTTGGAGACCATTCCGTTATCAATTTTTACTTTTATTGGACAGTCCGTATGACATTGCAAACAAACTGAATATATCACATGTTCGGGATCGTTTAATCTATAGTCGGCTTTTTTCGCTTCAGTGGCGGCTGAGATACCTTTTCCGGCAAGCATCATACTTCCGCCAAGGAAAGCCGAACTTTTAAGGAAATCCCTACGTGAAACTCCGTTTCCATTATTTTTCTTAGTCATTTCTTACCTCCGAGGCTAATTTTTCTTCATTTGTAACAGGGAGGAATGTATTTCCCAATAGGAAAATTAATGCTCCTACTGAAATAGTAAATATCAATATTCCCCATTCCATTAAACTTGGGAAATAATCAAAGTGTAATCCGGGACCTGTGAATGCATGTTTCAATCCTTCCAATTCGGGAACAGCAAGTCCGGGTAATACAATGTTCAAACGAACAGAAATGAAAGTTAAAGCAATTAGCAATCCTCCAATTGCAACCGCTTTAGCATTGTTCCTACCGAAAACGAGCAATAATCCGGGAACAACAACACCCAGACCAACATGCACAAACCAGAATACCCACCAATATTGTCCGAAAAGAACAAGTTTCAAACTCTCGGACTCTGAAGGAACCGAACTCCACAATCCAATGGTAATTTCGGCATATTCCAGCAGAACATCGAATGCTAATAATCCGAGAACTATTTTACCGATTAATAAAACTACATCAACTAATTCTTGAGTTCCTCTTCCCGGTCCCCAATAGTAGCTTACAAATGCCAAAAGAGCACCACCGGAAACCAAGGCACCAACCAAGAATATAATAGGAGTCAATCCGCTATTCCAATATGGTCTTGCTCCAACAGCTCCAAATATAGCGCCAACAGAACCGTGGAAAGCAATTGCTAAAGGAATACCGATGCTTCCTAATATTCTTAGAGTTCTTTTATCTGCATTTAATGCTTCTTCGCTAACGTCTGTTTTACCAAATGAAAGCATTTTGCAAAGTTTACCCATTAGGTCTTTGTCGTTTGAATGCTTTACTAAGTCTCCTCTAATGGCAAACCAAAATTCAACCGTCAATAAAATAAAATAGAAACCGTAAAGCCAAGCCATCCAACCCATTACTGAACCGAAATTGGTGAAAATCACCATTTCCCATACTCTCTCCATATGACCTAAATCCAACCAAATGGAAAGAAGTGCTGCAATAAGTGTGGATAGCGCAGTAAGCAAAGCAAGCTTTCCTATTCTTTCGAGCTTTTTAAAATTGAATACATACACTAATGCAGACATCATGAATGCACCGGCTGATAAACCAATTAAATAAATATATCCGGCCACCCATAATCCCCATGGAATATAGGAACCGTAAGCTGCATGTGTGTGTCCATTCATTAACCTGTCTGTAAGACTTACCAACCCGATTATAAGAGCCACAATAGTAAGTCCCCAGAAAAATTTATCGCTAAATGTTCTTTCTTTTTTCATCTCGTGCCTCCTATAATAGATAATGTACTTTTGGTTTTGTACCCATTTCTTCTTTAAGATGCATAACGTTAGGTTGTCCGATTAATTCGGAAATCAAACTATCTTTATCGTTAGCATCCCCAAAGAATGTAGCTCTGCCAATGCAAGTTACGGTACATTCGGGAAGGAGACCTTTTTCAATTCTGTGTAAACAGAAGTGACATTTACGTGCATTACCAATAGGAGAAGTATCTTCTTCTCTAGGCCATTCTTTTTTATAATCGTATGCAGGTAATTTTTCATATTTTTCTGCATCATCTTTACCTATCATGGCTGAATGCTCTGCTGCGTCTTCGGTATATGTTCTGCCTGCATCGAAAGTTCTGGCAGAATAGGGACATGCTGTAATGCAGTATCTGCATCCGATACATTCTTCGTAATCAATTTCAACAATACCGTCTTCTCTTTTCCAAGTTGCATTCACCGGACAAACGCCAGTACATGGAGGTTCTTCACATTGCATACATGGACGAGGAATAAATCTTTCTCTTACATTCGGATATTCTCCGATTTCCTCACTCATTACAGGACGGTAAACTACTCCGGGAGGAAGTTTATTTTCTGCCACACAACTGATAGTACATGCATGGCAACCAACACATTTTCTTAAATCAATCGCCATTGCCCATTTTCTTTCTTTTACCGGTTTTTTAAGGGCTCTTTGAAGGTCTCTCATCATTCTAACGATTGGATCTTCATCCTTTGTTGCCGGTGGTAATACCGGCAACTCAGGAAGCTCCGAAAGTTCTTTAGCCATTGAAGAAAATTTATCGCTAAAGATACCCGGCAAAAGAAGAGAAGCAAAAATACCGGTTCCAACTTTTTTCAAAAAGTCGGCACGGCTATTTGAGGAGTGATTATCTGTTTCCTTTACAGCTATTTTTGCTTTTTCTTCTTTCATTTTATCTCTCCAAACTTTGTTATAATTTGAATTCGAAATTAACTTTGTATAATGTGGATGAATCACCTGTTTCAGGACTGCTGATTCTTACGTTAGGAGCAATTGAGAATCCGTGACCTG
>CAZULK010000146.1:0-6436 GCA_964621225.1 uncultured Melioribacteraceae bacterium
TTTTTAAATCATTGATAATCAGCCTTTCTTTTCCATACGATACTCTCCAAATCCCCTTTGTAATGAAAATTCCGGCTTATTTAACGTGGATAGTTTTGATTTTAATGTCAGTCTATAAATCATTGGAGAAACTCTTCAAAGAAAGATTAAATATGATAAACACCATTCCGGAGATGGTATGGCTATTAGCAATTTTGGCTATGGTTGTTTACAATTGGCAGGTATTGATGGTAGAATTCCGGGTTATATTCTTTGCCTTCCCCGCTTTAATTTTGATATTAAAAGAATATACCACAACAATAAACGAAAAATGGATTTATGGAATTATGTTCATAACAACATTGTATCCATTGATTCTGGTTCTTGCTTTTGCTTAATCAATCTAATCTGAATTTAATTAATTTTATTTTCTTTCCGTTTTTAAGATGTTGCTTTTCATACTTAGTGATTATGTTATCTTCTAATGTATCTGTAGACAAGCTATAAAGATCGTCCGTATTCATTAATATTTTTACATTTTCTTCATTCAATGTTTCCAATGCATATTCATAAAGTCCGTCGTCATCTGTTTTTAAATTTATAATTGCATTGGGAGAAATTATCTTTCTGTATCTTTCCAAAAATCCGGGAGCAACCAATCTTCTGTTCTTGTTTCTCTTCTTTGGAAACGGGTCAGGAAATGGAATCCAAATTTCTTCAAATCTGAATGTCGGGAACATATCCACAATAAATTCCGCACGTGCGATAATGAAAGCTACATTCTTTAATCCGTCCCTTTCCGCTTTAGTGGCTGCATTCCAAATTCTTGCACCTCTAATATCAATTCCAATGTAATTTCTATCCGGATACTTCACCGCTAATTTCCGGGAATAATGTCCGTCGCCGCAGCCAATTTCCAACACCATAGGTTTGTCGTTGCCGAAAAAATCTCGGATCTTTTCTTCAACATTTCCTTCCCTGAAAGGAAATACATTCGGCAATCCGTCTACTTCCGCTAATTTTAAGTGTTTATTCCTACCCATATTTCATCCTAAAATTTAAGGTGCAAAAATAAATGAAAATCTTATGGAATTCATTTTTTTTATTATTGATTGATAATTTGACATAAAATTTATTTATTGTGTTTCGGATATGCTGAATTACTCAAAACATATCAAATTCCTTTCCCATATTTATGAGGCAATTGTATGAGTAGAACCAAAGCTCCCAAAACATTTGTGCTTGATACGAATGTAATTCTTCACGACCCAACTTGTTTATCCCAGTTCGAAGAAAACGACATTGTTATACCCATTACTGTTATGGAGGAAATTGACCATTTTAAAAGGGGAAGCAATGTAATAAACTTGAATGCCAGAGAATTTGTTCGCAAACTTGATGAAATAACGGGAGATAAACTATTCAACGGTGGTGTGCCGTTGGGAGAAGGGAAAGGTAAGGTAAGGGTAACAATTCCTAAAAGCGTTCCTGCTGAAATAAAAGATGCTTTCCGGGAAGATTCCCCGGATCACAGAATTTTGGCAGCTGCATTCACCCTTTACAAAGAAGCTAAAGATACAACAGTTATTCTGGTTACAAAAGATGTAAACTTGCGCCTGAAGGCAAAATCCTTGGGATTAAAAGCGGAAGATTACACAACGGATAGAATTAGAAGCATTGAGGAACTTTACTCGGGTAAGGAAATCTTGGAAGATTTCGATGATGCAATAGTTCAGGCATTTTATAATCCCCCTTATCAGGTTGAATCCGAAGTGATTTTTGATGCAGTTGATACTGAAGCAGTTCCCAATAAATTTTACATTATCAGAAATCCGAATCGTTCCGTTCTTGCCGGATTAAGTAAAGACCTTTCGATTTTCAGAAGAATTGATAAACAGAACGTTTACGGTATCACTCCGAGGAATGCCGAACAGACCTTTGCCATAGATGCACTTACAAACAGAGATATCCCTTTAGTAACACTAACCGGAAAAGCCGGAACCGGGAAAACCTTGCTTGCTTTGGCAAGCGCACTGCAGGTAAAAAAATTTTACCGTCAAATTTATATATCCCGCCCGGTAGTGCCTTTGAGCAACAAAGATATCGGATTTTTACCCGGTGATGTGGAAAGCAAACTTGCTCCTTACATGCAACCTCTTTGGGATAACATCAAAGTTATTCAAGACCAATTCAGCGAAAACGATAAAAATTATATCGCAATCAGCAATATGATTAAAGATGATAAATTGGTTATAGAGCCATTGAGTTATATTCGCGGCAGAAGTTTGCAGAGAATATTTTTCATTGTGGACGAAGCTCAAAATCTTACTCCACACGAAGTAAAAACCATTATAACCCGTGCCGGCGAGGGTGTTAAAATAGTATTTACCGGAGACATTTATCAAATAGACCATCCTTATTTAGATTCTCAATCAAACGGATTATCTTATTTAATTGACCACTTTAAAGGGCAATCCCTTTATGCTCACATCAATCTGGAAAAAGGAGAAAGATCAGAGTTGGCTGAGTTGGCCTCAAATTTATTGTGATTTATATCACAGCGATTATATTTGCATTGATAATAGAAATTAATTCCTGTACATTGAATTTAATTACGTCGGAATGTGACGTATATTCAAAAGGGTATTGAATGAACGAAAACATAAAAATATTGGTAGTTGACGATCAAATTTCTAATATAGAAACTCTTCGCTACAGGCTTCAGAAAGCAGGATACACAGTGCTCGAAGCCCTACGGGGGGAAGATGCATTGCAATTGGCTACCAAAGAACATCCCGATCTGGTATTACTCGATATTATGATGCCTGAGGTAACAGGTTTTGAGGTTTGTCAGAGGTTACTTGCAATTGAAGAGACTAAACATATACCCGTCATTTTAGTTACCGCTCTTACTAATCCCGAATATGTACAGAAAGGCTTCGAAGTTGGTGCATTCGATTACGTTAAGAAACCATTCGATACAATAGAATTGATGATGCGAATAAAATCGGCCTTAAAATCATCGCGGTCAAATCGACTTTTTAATGAAATCATAAAACTGAATAGTATTGTAGAAAACCTTGGCTCGGATTATAAGTCGGTGGAGCCTATCAATAAGAGTTTGCTTCTGGCACTAAAAAATGCCAAGGATTTAATTAACGATGGAAAGTATGACGAAGCTTTGAAAGAAATTGATGCCGGGATTAAACTAAGCGAAAAGATGATTAAACTTGCTGATGAGAAGGTTGCCCCGATGTTGGATAAATTAAAATCATTACTTTCCAATCTAAAAAGGTGGAGTTCAGACGGAGAGATGAGAAACTTGAATTAAATTCCGGCAATAAGAGAATTCACCGGAGGAGTAAAATTCTCTCCGAAAAACTCAAAACAAATCTTTTTATCTATAATGTTTTTTACCCCACTTTTATTTATCACAGACGAATAAGTTTTGTAACAATCCAGAGCCTCAATTTGTTTTTGAATATCAATTTGTTCCACTTCTTCGATGCAATCAATCTCTCCGGTTTTACTCGGGAATAAGCTAAAGTGATTGCTTCTACTTGCCTGCTCTTCATTTAAAGAAATAAAAGCTAATCTTTTCAAAAAGTTATTCTTGCTCTTCATTTTGCAATAGACTCTTTTTACAACAGCGTGTGTTACCAAATGGTCATCGAATCCACTGATGCCATGCAAAGGATATGTTACAATAATATTAGGTTCAATTTTATTGATCTCTTTTTCTATTTCATCTTCAATAATACGGGGGTCCAACTCTTTTAGCCCCGAATCGGGCAAATCGAGTATTGTCATTCCGGAGAGCTTTAAAACATCTTTTACCTTTTCCATTTCTTTTGCTCTCACCTTTCCCATCTCTTCTATCGATAAATTCAATTCAAACCTTATTTTAGTAGCCCCCCCTTTTGTAAGAGTAAGAAGATAGACCTCATTACCATTCCTCGCATACTTGTGCATCAAAGAAGCGGGTCCGAAACTTTCATCGTCGGGATGAGGATAAATAAAAAGTAATTTCATTATCCTCTCAATTTATCCAATAGGGTGTTGAGTTTTGCAGCTTCATTTTCGGAAAGACTTTTCAATTCATTCAAATTCATTCCGGGTGTATCATCAATTTTGGAAAGAAGTTCCAAACCTTTATCGGTTATTAATACATCTACTCTTCTTCTGTCCTTTTCGCAAATTCTTCTCTCAACCAAACCTTTATTAACTAATCTGTCCACAAGTCTGGATGCATCCGACATTTTATCGAGCATTCTTTCCTTGATTAATGTTACGGTTGCAGAATTCGGATGTTGTCCCCTTAAAATTCTCAATACATTGTATTGCTGTGTGGTTAAATCGAATTCTTTTAAAAATTCAAATTGATTTGATTGCAGCCAATGAAAGGTAAAAATGATATTGACAGCGAGTTTTTGATACTCGCTGTCGAATTTTTCTTGTTTTATTTCGTCTTCTATTCTCATTTCTTTTTAGCTAATTCAACGTTAACGATTATATCAACATCTTTCCCTACTACCGCACCGCCTGTTTCAATTAAAGCGTTCCATTTCAATCCGTAATCAAAACGGTTTACTGAGCCTGTAAGTTTGAATCCGGCTTTTGTATTCCCCCATGGGTCTTTTACGGTACCATTGTAAGTAACATCCAAAGTAATTTCCTTAGTAACATCCTTAATTTTCAGATCGCCGACTAATTTATATTTGTTGTCACTCACTTTTGTGAAAGATTTTCCTTTGAATGTTATTTCGGGATATTTCTCTGCATCAAAAAAATCGGGTGATTTCAAATGTGCGTCTCTTTTTGCATTATCTGTATAAATTGATGCTGCGTTAATTGTAAAATCGATTTGGGCATTTTCAAAATTGTCACCTTCGGTAACAACGGTTCCGTCAAAATCTTTGAAAAATCCCGTTACGGTGGAGATAACCAGGTGGGTAACTTCGAATTTGACTTCAGTGTGTGCTTTGTCGAATGACCATTTAGTTTGTGCATTGGTAGAAATTACAAATGCTACAAGCAAGATCGCAATATATTTTAATGATTTCATAATTTAACTCCTTTTGTTATGTGAAATGAAATTCTCACAACAAATATATGTTATAACATCTAATGTTGCAACATCTTTTTTGTCGTCCAAATTACATTATTGCCTTAAAAGTCCAAAAACCAATCAGAATTGAGACAAACAGTTTGAAAAATATTCCCAAAAGATTCAGGAAAAAGGATATCACACCGGACTTTAATGCATCGGAGTTATTTTTACCGACAATAAGTTCTCCCACAACGGCCCCAACGAAAGAGCCCAGAATCATTCCAACCGGAGGGAAGAAAAATATACCGATTATCATTCCCAGTAGTGCCCCCCAAAAACCCAATCGGGACAAACCGAATTTTTTATATCCCCAAATGTTGATTATGTAATCAGAGAATAGAGTTATTCCAGCTAACACACCGAAAAGAATCAAAGTCTTTTCCGATATTTGATCCGGAAAGTAAAAATATGCAATCAGTAATGCCGCATAATTGATTGGAGGTCCCGGAAGAACAGGTAAGATACACCCAACTATGCCAACAAGCGTTAATAAAATAATTACTATGATTATTACCGTTTCTATCATTTTATTATTCCGGGTAAGCAATCCGGCGAAATTTTGTTCAGTCGATGCAACAACGAATATCCCCTAAGTGAATCTCCCATTTCAAAATTGAGCTTCATCAAATACCAGAGGGCCGGAGTATTGAATTCATTCAAAGAATATGATGCTTCAAAATAATCTTTTGCAATATTTTTATCTCCGGCATGATAATATGCCATACCAAGAATTGTTAACGGCTGATCTCTTCGCCACTCACACTCGGCAGAAGCTTTTTCAACAAGTGCGCGTATGACCTCCGTCTTTTCATTTTTGTTGATTTCATTCATCTCAAGCAAATGATTAGACGCAAGAATGTAGTTTTCAACAAAATCCACATCACAATTTGTTATATTGACATTGCTTTGCTCATTATGCCCGGGCTTTCTAGAATAAACAGGAAGGAGCTCGTCAAATTCTCCCGAATAAATTAATTGAGGATAATATTCATTATAAAACTTTTCCTTATAAAACATTGCCGCTTCGGGATAGGCGCTTGGTTTCAATCCAGCTGGAAATATGATATAATCCGGTTCTTCATTTAATATATAATCCACATTGTATCTTCTCTCTTTCCACAACACAGATATATTTCCGGCTATTCCCTCCACTTCCTTTGGATGATGTGATATATAACTATCGGTTAATCCTATCAGATCTATAACTCTGCAACCGGAGTAGTATTTCAACGCTCCGATTGTTGAAAGTGCGACTGTTAGCTCCCTACCCTTTTCCGCTTTCTCCTTTTGCAACCACTTGGAATACTCTTTCATTTTGTGAACCAATCCTAATTCGAAAGACCGCCA
>CAZULK010000147.1:0-6398 GCA_964621225.1 uncultured Melioribacteraceae bacterium
TAAAAATTGATGATCAAAATTTGGCAATAGTATTGGGCGACATTATGGGAAAACGATGGGGCGCTTGGTACTTTGCTGTTGCTTACGCAGGTTATGTACGAAGTGCAGTTAGAATAGCCCTTTCGGGAAACGATGATATTTCGCCAGCTAAAATTATTCAAAAAGTGAATCAAGCAGTTTCGGACGACGAAAGAATCTCCGATGTTTTTATTACACTTTCCGTAATCACCTTAAACAATATTGAAAATATTGCCAAATATAGCGGCGCTGGCGATTTACCCCTTATTTTTAAGAGTAAATCCGTACACGAATACAAATCAAACGGTTTGCTACTGGGCTTCGACAAGGAAAGTGAATACGAAGATTTTGAAATTAAATTAAATAAAGGTGATCAATTATTCATCACCACCGACGGAATTGTTGATAGCCGGAATGAAGAAGGTGAAGCCTTTGGAATGGAAAGATTGAAATCGACTATTGCAAATTTATCTTTCGAGGATAATTCCGTGGAAAAAATTAAGGAAAGCTATATTAAATTTGCCGGTAACCGTGCCGACGATGATATAAGTATAATTGGAATTAAAACTTTGTAAGTCAACTCTTTAATTTCTCGATCAGAAAATCAAACGCTTCTTTTGGCAAGGTTACTTGTCTGTAAATATCTATTATATCATCCTCGCTTATTTTATTGAAATCTTCTTCCCTTGGTGCAACCATCACACCGGACATATCTATTGTTGCGGGACTTATCATCAAACTATCGCTTTCAAGAAAATATTGTTTCGGGCGATGAGCTTTTCTCGGAAAGACGTGTACAATCCATTTACCTTCTTTATAATATCCTAAAATATTGAGCATCGGTTCGGCGGTGCCGTATTTGAGATACTCTAACAATCCGATGATCTTATTTAAATAATTTATTAGAATCCCTTTGTTTTCAGACTCCAATGAAATAATTCGCCGGAAATAATTTTTACTTCTGTAGATTACAATTTCGTCTTTCTGCAAACACAAATTAAAGTTTGTGCCTTTCAATCTTTCGTAATCAGATTCTAATGGGAGGAAGCCGGCATTCCCCAGTTGAAAGTGGGAATGATCAGGCGCTGAAGCTCCGCATTCGGGACCGTTGTAGAGAACAGAATAATATGGATTCAATTCTTTTGCCAAATCTAAAAAAGAACCGAGTTTACCTTTTATCAATTGTGGTAAATGTTCAACTTTGGGGACGGTAAAGTGTTCTTCGTAAATCGGGAAGGGATTTACTAGTATTATAAAATCTTTATAATACTCTATCCCAACTTGCCCTTCCAATAAGCTTTCCGCGCAAAGAAAGCAGGGTCTTTTCTCAATCGATTTTTTATCAACTTTTGCGGAAGTAGATTTTATTCTACCCGGATTGAATTGAACTCTTACAGGGAAACCGTTGAGTTGGAACTCTTTTACTTGTACGCTCTCTAAATCTTTATAGCCTTCGGTAACGGCATTGCAATTCAGCAGTTGATGTTTAAACAGAGCTTTAGTCCTTTCGGCAAGGCTATCCCCATTCATAAATTGCTTTAATTCAGATTCATCGATTATTTTATTTTTGTACATTTTTATTTATCCGGGCAAGTATCTCGATTGTACGAATCCTATCTTTATACAAATTATTTCTATTCAGTTTTTCTATGCTTAACGCTGCATCCGAATTCCCTTCCCATCTACGGCAAACATATAAGGGTTCGTAAATTCTTGAAATTTTATAGTTTCTACTTATAGCCAAACCAACTGCATAATCTTCGCCATAACTAACATTGGGAATTTTTATTTCGCGAAGAATTTTTGTGTAAAAAGCTCTTGGGGCACCAAGTCCATTTATTCTCAATGCGTTATTCATCCCGTTATCGTCTGTCCATTCGCGATGATCAATTATACCGGGAGGAATTTGATTAAGATTGAAATCCGTCATTTCGTAAGAACCGATAACCATCGCACTTTTCTCTTTGTGAAATTTATTCACTATTTGTTCTAAAGTATTTTTATCCTTGTAAAGATCATCGCTATCCAATTGAACTGCAAACCTACCGCAATACTTTGAGTGAACAGCCATGTTCCAACATCCGCCTATTCCCAGGTCATTTCTATCGGGAATTAAATGAATTACCCTCTTGTCAATTACTTTGAAACCTTCAATTGCTTCTGTGGTGCCGTCATCGGAATGATTATCAACTATGATCAAATTAAAATTGAATGATGTCTCTTGTTGCAGAACCGAGTTTATTGCATCACCGATTGTTTTAACTCTGTTTTTAACCGGTATTATAACGGAGGCTTCGACAGGGAATCCGCTTTCAAATGCTTCAACTTCAACCCCGGGAGTTATAAAAGCATTAATTCTTTTCAAATGTGCGGTAAATGCATTTTCCATTTCTATTTGAACCGTGCGGTTCTTGGGATCAACATAATCGAATTGTCTTTCCCCGGATTTCCGTGTATCGGTTTCGATAAGAGTATAGAGAGTTTCGGGTATTCTAATAAATTCACCCTTTCTGCTCAAGGCCAATCTGATTGAATACCATCCGGCAAACTTATAATCATCAACTTCTTCAATAACTTCTTTCAATAAGCGGGAATTGATAACCACCATTCCACCGAAATTAAAATCATCTCTGACGCTTCCCGTTTGGTAATCAATTGTGGGATGAGTTATGGTTGTATTATTTTTAATCTCAATGTAATCGCTATATACAATAGCGGCTTGTGTATCTTCGGCAACTCTGAGAAATCTTTCTATCCCAAAATAATTCGGTTCAATAAGTGTAGATTTCAATAATAAAACAACATAATCGGATTCCAAATTTTCAATAATTTTCTTGAATGTATCCGTGCTTTCATAATTTTCAACCGGAATAACATTCTTTTCTTCTGACTTTGCATTTCCGAATAATAAAATCTTTTCGAAACTGAACCTTGAAAAGTTTTCGAGAGTTTTTTTACTCTCGTCATCACCTAAATAAGGCATACATAAAGTTGCCGGCATATTACATCCTAATAATTAAATTTTATTCCACCAATTATTTCTCTTCCCGCCTCGGGTAATCCCCATTGCGGATAATACAATATATCGAATAAATTGTTTATTCTAAAATAAAATTCGGTGTTAACGTCATTAAAAATTTCGGGCTTGTAAGAAAATCTGACATTTGTTACCACATATTGAGGTAACTTTTGATAATATTCGCTTCCCTCTTTTAATCCGAACTCTTCTGAAACAAATTTAAACTCTGCGAACATATTAAACTTATTCAGAGGGTAATAGTCAAGAATCATCGACGAGATAAACATAGGTTTATATTCAAGTGTATCTGAATAAGCGCCACCGGAGGATTTCCCTTTTGAATCCATCCATGTAAGGTTAAATGATATTTTGTTTTTATCGCTTAAACGTATTTCTGAAATTAGCTCTACTCCATAAGTTCTGATTGCATCCTTATTTACCCTCATGAATTTCTTTCCCGGCAAAGCTTTTCGAACAATACCGTCTTCTGTATTCGAGAAAAAGAAATTAATTTCGGCATCATAATTTTTACCGTTGCTGATAAGCCCAGCGTCTATGGAGGAAACAACTTCCGGTTTTAAATCCGGGTTAAGCACAAATCTTCCCAATGCCCCGGAATATGCTTCCCGTAATGCTGCAAATCTTTTTTTCCTTCCACCGTTTAATCTTACTGCAAATTCCGGAGTTATTTTATACAAATAGGAAGCATTGAATCCATAGTCCCCTTCAGTATCAGCATGGGGTTTTCCACCGGTTTCAGGTGTGGAATTAATATCATAACTTGCCCCAACAATTAAAGTGGATGCATTAGTAATGAATTCATATTCTCCGCCAAGACTGAAAAGATTTTGTTTATATCTTTCAACTTTGTAATTATTCGTCAAATACTTTTCATCGTGAGTGAATGTGTAACCACTGCCACTAAGTTTGATTATTGAATGGGTTCCTATAAAGGTTGTGTAGAGTAACCTGCCGTAAATTGTATTGTTGAAATCCTTTTCGATATCATCAATCGTTGAATAGGAATCATTCGAATAATCATTTATTTGTTGGTCGAATTTAGTATAACCGAATGCATAACTGATCAAATTATTTCTGCTCCCCATCAATGAATGCGTTCCAAATAATGATACGCCGATTTTTTTCCAAGTGGGATATCTCCAATAACGTGGGGAAGCTACATCTAATTCAGGAGCAATCCCTTTCCGGGCATCTGTATAACTTAATGATAAATTCACATTCGATTTTTGATCAAACTGATATCTTGTTTTAGCAAACAAATTAAATTTTTCGTAATCAGTATTCTTTCTGTATTTATTACCGCCAATTTTCAGTTCCGAAGGGAGACGGAAATCATCTTTAGAAGAATAATCCGCAGCACCGATAAACGATACTTTTCCATTAACATATCCACCGGATAATTCGTAATGATCAAAATTCTCGGAGCCGGAAGAAAACTCACCAGCTAAATAATTCTTTTGTGGTTCTTTGGTATAAATTGTAACCACACCTGCGGGAGTATTGGCACCGAAAGTGGAAGAGGGAATTCCTTTTATTGCACTCAATGATCCAATTGCTAAATTCGGGATCATACTCAAATCAACTCTGTTATCCCAAGGAATATTTAATGGAATGCCGTCCAGGAAAACAGTCATTTGCCTTTTTTCCGAACCTCTTATGTAGATCAAACCTTCTCCCCTGGAATTGGTCTGGAATTTAAGAGAGGGAACAAATTTGGCAATATCGTAAACACTCGCTCCGGGAGTCCGTTCGATTACGCTTGTGGGTAATTCGGTTGTTGTTTTCGGTTCAACTATAATACCACTTTGAACCGTGATTTCTTCTAAATTATAAGTTTTAATTGAATCCTGTGCCTGACCAAAAATAAGATTAGAAACAAAAACGATAATCAATAAATTCCGCATACCTTGTGCATTTCAGTTAGTTAAAAAATCGGTGAATTTTAGACGACTCAAAATAAATAAAGTGAGAAAAGAATACATTATTTTCTTCCAAGCATTTCTTCCCTGGAATACTTTTTAATTAATTGAGCTTCTATTCTATCCATCGGATAATGTTCGGGATCCATCAAAAAATCTATTGGAACTCCGTCGAGTATTGAACCCAATATATAGGCTTCTTCTTCTGGATTTTCAACACCGATCGACTTAAATACCTGCGCAAAGAAACCGACAAGCTCGCTAATCATACCGCCGAAGACTTTTTTAACCAATTCATACAATTCAACTTGAGACACAAAACTTAAATAGAGGCGCCAGAATTGTTCATTCTCTTTAACGTGGTGTAAAGTAAATTGAATAGTTGCTTTTATAATATCGAACGGATCGGTATAAACGGAGAGTTGCTCTTCCATTTCTTGCATCATCGTTTCCATTTGTCTAACAACCGCCTCGGCAAGATCTTTTTTGCCGGAAAAATAATTATACGCCAAACCTTTGCTCACCCCGGCTTCTTTAGCAATTTCCGCCATGGACGCGCCATGATATCCCTTTTCGGCAAAGACTTTTAATCCGGCTTCGAGAATCTGTTTTTTCGTTTTATTTCTAATTTCTTCAAATTGTTCGGGTGATCTGGGCATTTTAATTGACTATTTGTTCAATTATAAAAATACTCTTTTTATTCAAAATATCAAACATTTTATTTTAGAATCATTTACACAATTGACATTTTACCATTAATTTTTTATTATTGCCCAGCAAAACCGGAGAACAACATGAACTACGACGAGGACGGAAGGATTCGGGCGAAATTGCTCTATGTGGAGGACGATGACTTATCGAGGTTTTCTTTTAAAGCCGCATATTCAAAAGACTTTCAAATAGATGTTGCCCAAACTTATGATGAAGCCATGGAGTTGGCCCAAAAGAACAACTACGATGCTTTCATTGTAGATATAAATTTGGGCGCTAGCAAGAACGGTCTTCTTTTTTCTCAAAAAGCAAAAGAATTACCCCAATATAAGGATACGCCATTCATTGCATTAACAGCTTTTGCAGGCCGGAATTACGAAAAAGAATTCTTAAGTAAAGGGATTACACATTATTTTGCAAAACCGATGCATGTGGATGTGTTCACTTCATATATAAAAAAGATATTGGGAATAGAAGAGAAAGATTTTACAAAAACCCACGAGGGGTAGGGCGCTTTTCAAAAATAGTTAATTAATTGAAATCTTTTTTGCATAATATATAATTTTATCTTATTTTTGACTGAACGATTGGTCAATTAAAAATGGTGAAACCAAAATGAAGAGTAAAATAATCATTTCACTACTATTCTTTTCTGTTTCAGTCTTTCCTCAGTCGGCTAAGGAGATTATTAGAAAAGCAGAAAATGTGAT
>CAZULK010000148.1:0-6396 GCA_964621225.1 uncultured Melioribacteraceae bacterium
ATTGCTACTCTTACCCAAGAGTAGCTTCATTCCGACCAAATTCGCAGATTCTATGTATGCTTCTGTGCCGTCTTTTGATATCCCGGCGGGAGCTTTTTTCAAAGGGAAATTCCCATTTGAGCTGATTGGAACGTAAATAATTGATAAATCGAGCACCTCTTTGCATACATCAAGAAATCCGTCTCCCCCATCAGATAATGCCAAAGTAAAGACTTCGGCATTATGTAAATATTCTGAAATTTTTGATGCGATTAGTTTTGATATTTCGAGAGAAGAAGCGCACTCTTTAAAACTATTTGGCGCTACCAATATTTTCATTTTAATGATTCGAGTGCTTCAATTAGTTTCTTTTTAGTTTCCAATAAATCCTGGCTAATAACTTTTACTTCTCCCAAAGCCGGCATAAAATTGGTATCTCCCATCCATCTGGGCAAAACATGGAAGTGAAGATGTTGATCTATGCCCGCTCCGGCTGCTTTACCGATATTGGCTCCCAAATTAAATCCTTGCGGTTTCATCACAATAGTAAGTGCATCAATCATCTTTCCTTGTAATTCCATGATTTCACTCTTTTCTTCATCGGAAAGGGAGTTGAAATCTGAAAGGTGTCTGTAAGGAATTATCATCAAGTGGCCGTTATTGTAAGGGTATAAATTCAACATCACAAAACATTTTTTGCCTTTATAGACGAGCAAAGTATCATCGTCCTCAACATTTTTCTCTTCCACATTACAGAAAACGCATTTCTCATCGCCTGTTTTATCTTTGAAAGAGCTTATATAATTCGATCGCCAAGGTGACCAAAGTTTTTCCATTATATCCTCACAATAGATAAAAGGCGGGTTTCCCCGCCTTCAATCGATAATAAATAATAATTAACCTTCTTCTTCTTTTTCTTTTTGATAAGCTTCAATTACTTTAGCTTCCACATCTTTCGGTACTTCTTCGTAATGTGAGAATGCTCTTGTATGCATACCTCTACCGGAAGTCAACGAGCGAAGATGTGTGGAGTATTTGTACAATTCTGCCAAAGGAACTTTAGCTTTAATTATTTGGAAAGGACCTTCGGCATCCATTCCGGAAATTTTTCCTCTTCTAGCGGAAATATCTCCCATCACATCACCCATATATTCTTCAGGAACCTTTACTGTGATATCGTAAATCGGTTCAAGAATTACAGGTTTGGCTGCCAAGAATCCTTTTTTGAATGCTTGTGATGCTGCAATTTTGAAGGAGACTTCGTCGGAATCCACGTTGTGGAATGTACCGTCGAAAAGTGTAACTTTAACATCTACAACCTGTGAACCGGTAAGAATACCTTTCGACATTATCTCTTTCAAACCTTTTTCCACAGCCGGGATGAATCTTCCCGGAACAACACCACCTACAATAGCATCAACAAATTCAAATCCAGTTCCTCTCGGAAGCGGTTCTAATTTCAAGTGAACGTGACCGTATTGTCCCCTTCCACCGGATTGCTTTTTGTGTTTGTATTCTGCATCTTCACAAACACCTTTGATTGTTTCGCGGTAAGGAATTCTGGGTTCTACCAAATCAACATCCACATGATATCTGTCTTTCAATAATTTAACGGCAAGAGAAAGCTGTAACTCTCCTTGTCCGGAAACGATAGTTTGTCCCAATTCAGGATCGAAGTGAACCGTGAGTGTCGGATCTTCTTCGTGAACCTGATGTAAACCACCGGAAATCTTATCTTCGTCCCCTTTTGCTTTCGGTAATACGGCACCGCGAATAACCGGTTCGGGGAATTTGATCGGTTCCAATTCAACCGAAAAATTCTTCGAAGATAGTGTGTCTCCGGTATGAGTATCTTTCAATTTTACAACTGCACCGATATCTCCGGCATAAAGTGTGGAAATTTCTTTTCTTGTTTTTCCGTTCAGAACAAAAATCTGTCCCATTCTTTCGGTTTTGTTTTTGGAAACATTCTGAATATCCAAACCGGAATTAACCTTACCGGAATATACTTTGAATATAGAAAGTTCTCCAACATGCTGTTCATTCAAAGATTTAAAAACAAGAAGTACAGGTTCACCGTTTTCGTCGCATGGAACTTCAACTGTTTCGTCTTTACCGGCCAATTTACCTTTTGGAGCTTCTCTGTCTTTTGGTGATGGCAGGTAATCAGCTGCAAAATCCATGAAGTTGCTCAATCCAACCGCCTTTTCTGCAGAAACAGCAAATACCGGAACAAGCGAACCGGAGATAATTGCCTTTTTCATTCCTGCCGTTAGATCGTCTCCTTCGAGCGTTCCTTCTTCAAAGAATTTGTTCATCAATTCTTCGTCACTTTCGGCAATTTTTTCAATTAATTCTTCCCGCATCGATTCCGCTTTGTCTTTCAGGTCTGCGGGAATATCTTCTTCAGTAACTTTTTTAGAACCAGCTTCGCCGAAAGTCAATTTTTTCATTTTAATTATATCAACTACAGAATCAAAATTAACTCCTTCGTTGACCGGGAAAGAAATAATTGTTGCATCGGAACTTAATCTGTCTTTAACCAAGTTGAAAGTTTCATCGAATTTGGAATGTTCACTGTCAACTTTGTTAATCAATACCACACCGGGGAGATTGTACTCTTTTGCGTAACCCCAAGTTAATTCTGTTCCAACTTCAATACCTTCTGCAGCTTTAACAACCGCGACAGCAGTATCAACAACATGAAGTGAAGCAATTACTTGACCTATAAAATCGGTATACCCGGGTGTATCTAAAAAGTTTAATTTTTTATCCTTCCACTCCACGTGCAAAGGTGAAGCGGAAATAGATATTTTTCTTTCAATTTCATTAGGAGTATAATCGGATATCGTATTTCCTTCGTCTACGCTTCCAATCCTATTTGTTTCACCAGCGGTAAAAAGCATCACTTCGGAGAGAGAGGTTTTACCGCTTCCACCGTGTCCTATGAATGCAAAATTCCTTATTGCGTCTGCTTTGAACTCTTTCAAGTTTCCTCCGACATTATTTATTTAGTTGTTATTTTTTTAATTCATTTATGAATGCCGTAACTGCTTTAGAAACGGCTGTTAAATTCGATATAAAATTCTGGATCCTATTTTCCGGCTTACCGTTCGATTTATTCCCAATTGATGTTAATTTATTTTTTGTGGAAGTTACGAATGTTTGTACTTTATTCACTTGTAATTCCACTTCTTCAACTAATTGTGTTGCTTTATCTGAAACTTCCTGAAGGTTATCCAAAATCGGGAGTAATCTGTCGTTCAAATCGGTAAGATTTTGCTGAAGAATGTCTAAGTTTTTATTGACATTCTTCAGCGTAAAAATAAGATATGCACATAATGCGGATGCAAGAATTATTAAAATAGCCAGTAGTACATCCAATAGCCCCAAGACTAAGCTTCCTTCTCTGATTTAAAGGTTTCCATACCGGCTTTAATTGCATCTTTAAGCTTTCCGCTTTCTTTATCAATTTTTTTCTTGCCGGTTTCTACATAATCCGTAGTCTTCTTTCTGGCATCTTCAAGAATCTCTTCTGCCTCTTTAAGAAGGACATCAACTTTTTCTTTGGCTTCTGCAACCAAAACTTCGGATTTTTTCTTTCCGTCATTTATGAGCTTGGTGGCTTTTTCTTTTGCGTCTTCTATATAATTTTCGGCATCATCCATAAGGTCATCGGATTTTCTCTTTAAATCGCCTCTGAATTCTTTGCCACTCTTGGGGGCATATAAAAGTGCAAAAAGAGAGCCGACTAATGATCCTGCCAAAAATCCGATAAATAAGCCTTTTCCAATTCCATTATCTTCGTTCATTGTTTCCTCCATTCGTATAAATTTATAGTTGTCAAAAATAATAACCCATAGTCTGAATTTCAAGATAGAAAAGTCGGATATTTAACTAAATTATTCAGTTCGTTTAACTTTTATTTGAAGAAAAAGTTTCTCGGAAAGATTATATAATTAAATATCGTTATAAATTTTCAATATTCCTCTTCTTTTTAATGATTGCCAGGGAAATAATTCCTATAATCACAGCATACCAAAGAGTAGATATCCTTATCAAAAAAGTTACTGTTACAGCCAAATCCATATTTTTTGTTACATCAAAAATGAAATAGCTCAGCGAACCCTCAGTTACTCCAATCCCCGCCGGAAGCATTGTTAATGCCCCTACAATAATTGAAAATGTATAAACAAAAACCGACCACAATACCGACACATCTACACTGAAATAATCTAGTATCAGATAAAAGCCTAAGCACTCCGGTAACCAAGCAAGCAGACTTAATAGTGTCATTTCATAAAGCGGTTTTATTCTTAGCATTGTATAGGAAGATTCGTATGATTCTTCAATTTTGGAAATATATTTTTCTAAAAAGTTAAATCTTTCAAAATACTTGATTATCGCAAGGGACATTTTTCGATTGTTTAACAGCAATGTTGCCAGTATAAAAAAGAGTGCAGTTAATATAATTACTGTCATCCCCTGCCCCATAACTAGCGAACCGATAAATGCAAGCAACAAGACGGAATAGAAATCGGTAATTCTTTCTGCAAAAACTATCGGAGCACTTACCGGTATAGGAATATCATCTATTTTTTTTAACAAATACGATTTGAAAACTTCACCGAATTTTCCCGGAGTAACACTCATTACGAGTCCTGATAAAAAAATGAGGAGAGAATCCCAAAAGCTTGCTTTTAAATTCAATAGTCTGACATAATAATGCCATTTTAAAAATCTAAAGAAGAAATTTGTAGAAGTAAGCAATAACACCAATACCATCGTAGTCAAACTCACAGAACTCAGGCTGCGGAGCACATTGTCGAAATCAGAATAGAGGGAAAAAAAGAGATAAATTAAAGCGAAAAGAATTATTGAAACAATTATATTTCTTTTCAGTTTTCGAAACACTATAGAATTTCCTTAAGAGCTAGATAAACATCGCTAAGAGGCAGACCCATTACATTATAATAACAACCTTTAATTTCCTTAACAAACACAGCCCCAAAATCATCTTGAATTCCATATGCACCGGCTTTATCCATCGGACTTCCACCTTCAACATATTCAGTTATTTCTCTATGTGATAGCTTTCTAAAGGTTACTGCAGATCTTCTATAATTTACAATTTCCCTTTTATTCATAGAATTATAAATTGCATATCCGGTATAAACAAAATGAGTGTTACCGCTTAACTTCTTCAATATTTTAACGGCATCTTTTTTGTTTTTAGGTTTTCCGATAACCTCTTTGTTCAGCACCACTATTGTGTCTGCAGTTATGAAGATTCCTTCCCTCTTCCTCTCAATTGCTAATTTCAATTTATCTTTCGCCAATCTCTTAACGGTTTTTATCGGATGTTCGCCGTCGAGAATTTCTTCGTCTAAATCAACGGAGAAAGATTTGAATTTCAATCCCAATTGACGAAGTAATTTTCTTCTTCTTGGTGATTTAGAAGCTAAATATATGGGAATATCAGAGGTAATCATTTACTTTATAAGAAAGGAAGATTTAGCGGAATAGAGCTTTGATGCTACCCCAAGTTCTTTTAACACTTGAGACCTGATGAGCTACGGAAACTTCGGCAGAATAAGTTATAGAGTTGTCATTGTCAACTATTTTCAATCTGTAAATATAAAAAGCTTCCGTTGTTTTGAATGCGCTTTCATCTCTAAAAGAGTAAAATGAATTTTCGCCTTTGGGAGGAAGTGTTGCCAAATCGAAGAATTCCCCGTTAGGAGTTCTTCTCTGAACGACAAATTCTTTTACGTTATTCTCTTGTGTTGTTTGCCATTCGAGTATAATGTCTTCTCCCTCGCTGCGAGCTTGGAATAATGAAATCATTGCACCCGCCAGTGCAACTGTAGCAGTCAACAAAATAAAAAATATTGCCGATTTCATGACTTTTTTCGATTCCATGGTCAAAATATATCTTAATAATACTAAAGTGTCAAGTATTTTGAATCACATTAATTGGAATCCAGTTTACTCAATTAAACTTTTCCATTCTCCATCTGCTCAAGTTGAATTTAATCATCATTGCGAAAGAATAAAGCACTACATAAAACATCATCGAAGCCCAAGCTCCGATAATTCCAAAACCCAAATAAACGGCAATAAAATATGCTAATGGTATAAAGATCAACCAATTAATTATCACATCGGCTGTCATAACATAAAATGATCTTCCCGCGGCCTGAAGCCCATATGCGAAGACAATTCCCGATCCATAAAAAAGTTGAGCTATTCCGGCTATTCTTATCAACGGGACTGCAATTGAAATAATTTTATCATTTGTCGTAAAAATCAGAAGTATCCAATTTGGTATTATCAAGAAAATAATGCCGATTATTATTGCGTAAAATGTAGCCAATTTGGCGGTTTCATTTCCGAAAAATTGAGCTTTTTTATTTT
>CAZULK010000149.1:0-6358 GCA_964621225.1 uncultured Melioribacteraceae bacterium
TTATCAGAAGAAGAGCAATGAGACATTTGGAAAAAGGACGCGTAGTAATATTCGGTGCAGGTACCGGAAGTCCTTATTTTTCAACCGATACGGCAGCTTCTTTAAGAGCAATAGAAATTGAAGCGGACGCAATATTGAAAGGAACAAGAGTTGACGGTATTTATGATTCAGATCCGGAAAAAAATCCGAATGCGGCTTTCTACGAAGAAATTTCGTATCTCGATGTTCTTAACAAAAATTTACGTGTAATGGATCTTACTGCTATCAGTTTATGTAAGGAAAACGATCTTCCCATAATAGTATTTAATATGGATAAAGAAGACAATTTGTTAAAAGTGGTTTCCGGCGAAAGTGTTGGAACTTCCGTTGGACACTTGGAATTAAAAGTTAAATCTCCCATAAATGATTGAGGTCGCTATGAATCCTATAGTAAAAGACGCAAAAATTAGAATGGGTAAATCTGTTGAAGCTTACCGCCACGAGATCGCAAAAATCAGAACCGGTAAAGCTACAACCGCTTTGCTGGACGGAATAAAAGTAGAGTATTACGGCAATCCTACTCCTTTAAATCAAGTTGCCAATTTAACAGTGCTCGATGCACATACTCTTTCAATTGTTCCATGGGATAAAAGCGTCATTCACGAAATTGAAAAAGCTCTTACCTCTGCAGAATTGGGATTAAATCCCATTAATGACGGCACCAATATTAAAATTCCTATTCCTCCGTTAACCGAGGAAAGAAGAAAAGAATTGGTGAAACTTGTTAAAAAATATGCCGAGGATGCAAAGATAGCAATCCGGAATGTAAGGCGGGACGCAAACGACCATTTGAAAAAATCGGAAAAAGAAAAAGAAATTTCCGAAGACGATTTGCGCAAATTTGAGAAAGAGGTTCAGGAACAAACAGACGAACACATCAAGGAAATTGACGAAATAACCAAACACAAAGAAGAAGAGATAATGGAAGTGTAAATATTTTCTATTATTTCAAGGGATTATCGGAAAATCGTTTTACGATTATCATAAAAAATTTTATTTCCGGTAATCCCTTCTTATTTTTAAATAAACAAATTTGGTGAATGTTATGGCAGTTACAAGAGAGGAAGCGTTAGAATATCACCGTAAAGGTAGAAAAGGGAAAATAGAAGTTAGATCGACCAAACCTTTTTTTACATCACGAGATCTTTCATTGGCATACACACCCGGAGTTGCCGAACCTTGCCGGGAAATTCATAAAAACCCACACGATGCATATCAGTATACAGCCAAAGGAAATTTGGTTGCAGTGGTTTCCAACGGAAGTGCTGTTTTGGGACTTGGAAATATAGGCCCTCTTGCCGGAAAACCGGTAATGGAAGGGAAAGGTGTTCTGTTCAAAAGATTTGCAGATATTGATGTTTTCGATATTGAGTTAAATACAGCAGATCCGGATGAATTGATTAAAGCCGTAAAATTAATGGAGCCTACTTTCGGGGGGATAAATCTGGAAGATATAAAAGCTCCCGAATGCTTCTACATAGAGAAAAAATTACAGGAAATAATGAACATTCCGGTTTTTCATGATGATCAGCATGGTACTGCCATCATATCGTGTGCGGCATTATTGAATGCAGCAGAATTAGCGGGCAAGAAATTGGAAGATATGAAAGTTGTGGTTTCCGGGGCAGGAGCTGCTGCGATGGCTTGCACAAAACTCTATATCCATGCAGGCATCAAAAAGGAGAACGTAGTAATGTTCGATTCCAAAGGATGCATTCATAAAGACAGGGAAGATTTGAATGAATACAAAGCGGAATTTGCCGTGGATGAATGCTTCCCGTCTATTGCCGATGCATTGGACGGAGCCGACCTTTTCGTTGGTGTTTCTGCCGGTGGGTTACTTACACCGGAAATGATTAAAAAAATGAACGATAATCCGATTGTTTTTGCTTTGGCTAATCCCGATCCTGAAATTGATTATCCTACCGCTGTTTCTGCCCGTGATGATATAATAATGGCTACAGGCAGGAGTGATTATCCGAACCAAGTAAACAACGTTCTTGGTTTTCCCTTTATTTTTAGGGGTGCATTGGATGTTAAAGCAACTAAAATAAATGAAGAAATGAAAATGGCGGCGGTTCACGCCCTAGCCGATCTGGCAAAAGAAAAGGTGCCGGACAGTGTGAGAAATGCTTACGACGGGATAGAAATAAATTACGGTAGGGAATATATTATTCCCAAACCGTTCGATCCAAGAGTGTTGTGGAAAGTTGCTCCCGCTGTTGCAAAAGCTGCAGTAGATTCGGGAGTTGCGCGGAAAGAAATTCAAGATTGGGAGGCATACGGTGAGGAGCTTAAAGAAAGACTGGGATATACTGCTCACAATATCAGAGTAATGATTTCGAAAGCAAAAAAATCACCAAAGAAAGTTCTTTATCCGGATGGATTCGACGAAAGAATAATTCGTGCCGGAGAGGCAATAGTTACCGGTAACATTGGCACGCCGGTCTTATTGGGTAATGTAGAGAAAGTAACAAACAGAATTAAAGAGTTAGGTTTCGATCCTTCGATGTATGAAATAATTGATCCGAGAACCGATTCCAGATTAGAGAAATTTGCAGAAATCTATTTTGAAAAAAGGTCCAGACACGGAATTGCAAGATCTTCTGCAAAAGATATTATCTCCCGTCCGACTTATTTCGGTTCTATGATGTTACACACCGGAGAAGTTGATGCATTAATTGGTGGATTGAATAGTAATTATAACGATACCATTCGACCGGCACTCGAAATAATCGGTGTGAAAAAAGGGTTTACCAAAGTAGCCGGACTTTATATGATTATGATTAACCGTAAAGTCCTTTTCTTTGCCGATACTACTGTTAATGTCCGGCCTACATCGGAAGAATTGGCTGAATTGGCAATCTTAACTGCTGATACTGTGAGGGATTTTGACGTTGAACCAAGAATTGCGATGTTATCATTTAGCAATTTCGGTTCGGTGCGGCATCCTGAATCCGAAAAAGTTAAAAAAGCAGTCGAAATAGTTAATCAGCGTAGACCTGAGCTTATAATTGATGGTGAAATGCAAGCCGATACGGCGCTGCAACCTGCATTAATTGAAAAGGAATATCCTTTCAGTAAAATAAAAGGGAATGCTAATGTTATGATCTTCCCCGATTTGAATTCAGGAAACATTACTTATAAACTATTCGAAAGGCTCACGGATGCAACAGTGATTGGCCCAATATTGATGGGGATGAATAAATCCGTTCATATTGTTCAGCGCGCTGCAAGTGTGGAAGATATTATTAATATCACTGCAATTGCTGTTGTTCGTGCCAAATAAATTTATATTAGTCCCCGGAATCGACCGGGGGCTAATCAATCTTCTCTGAATGATGTAACTGAATTCATTACCTTGCAATGACACCGGTTTAAAACATTAAACGCCTTCCAAATGAATATAATTCATACTTAACCGAATAATGATTAAATTTAATATTTATTATTTAAATAATTTTGATGCTCAGAAATATTATCTACATAGCAGGCAGTGTAATTATCTTCTTTAGCGGATTGGTTTTATACGGAATAATTTTGCACTCTTCAAATAAACCGCTTGACCAAATCCTTAATGAGAAAAAGATTGATTCTATTCGAGAAGTTCAGCTTGTTGCACATAAGCGAACATTCAAACTGGATTTGATAATTAACGGCGAAGTGATAAAAACTTATCCAGTTGTATTCGGAAGGAATTATTCAAACATTAAAACTTCCAAAGACGATTATGTAACTCCTATAGGCAAGTATTTTATTTGTGATATCGATACAGCGTATATTTATTATAAATTTTTGCACATTAATTATCCTTCTGAGGTTGATGCTACCGAAGCTTTGAAGAAGAATATAATTTCGAGGGAAGAATTTCTTGAAATAACAAATGCGCTTAATTCGATGGAATGTCCTCCATCAAATACGGCTCTCGGCAGTTCTATCGGCATTCACGGAATAGGAAGATTTGATTTTATTTTCAGGAATTTACCATTCGCTTTTAATTGGACTAACGGTTCAATTGCTCTTAGCAACGAAAATATTGATGAAATCATTTCTGTTGTAGACATAGGTACACCAGTTATTATTAAGGAATAAACTGAAAAAGAAATTTATACATATTATCATTCTCTTTTTAATTTCCTTTGAATTGTATTCACAGCAGTTCCAAGAATATGAATTGGAAACAATTAATTTTGTGGGGAATAATTCAATAAATGAAGCAGAACTTTATTCGGTTATTCTTTCAAAGGAATCCCCAAATTGGTTTTCACAATTTTTGAATAACGTTTCAGGTTTCGGAGAACCCCCCGTATACTTCGATAGTTCGAATATTCCTTTGGATATTACTGCGATTAAGAATTTATATTTATCAAAGGGTTATTTCCAAACGGAAATATCATATTCTTATTCATTCGACGAAGAAGATCATACTGCCGAATTAACTTACAACATCCGGGAAAAATCTCCGGTTAAATTCTCCTCTCTTAAATTAAACGGATTGGAAAATTTACCTCGTGATTTAGCTGATGAATTGAATGAATTGATATCATTCGATTCTGCTTCTGTTTATTCTGCGGACTACGTGGAACAAACAAGGTTGAAAATTCTTGGTTATGTTAAAGACCACGGTTACATGTTATCGGAATCCGCTAAACCTTTTGTTGAAGTAGATACTACAAAACATACTGCAAAGTTAAAATACGATTTCATTTTAGGTAAAAGGTATAGAGTAAACGAATTGCGGGTAAAAAAGTCGGGCCCCGGTAAGGATTACGTTTCCGACGAACTGATGCAAGAAATTGTTGGTATTGATTCGGGCAGTTTTTTCAGCAACTACGATATTCGTCAAGCTCAAATTAGATTGTATAGAACTAATTTATTTTCATCTGCAATTGTAACACCGATAGTAAATGATACTTCCGGTTATAAAGTGCCACTGAACATTTCGGTGGATGTAAACAGTATGCACGAACTTTCTCCTGAACTTATAACGAACAACGAAGATAATTCTTTCAACCTCGGTTTGGGGCTCGGATTTATCCGGAAGAATTTTTTAGGTAGTGCAAGAAAATTCAGCATAACAACCAGCGCTGCCGCTCAAGATCTAATTGAGTTTTTGGGCAGAACTTCAATTTCCGATACAACATTTTTAGGATATGCTGATGCACGAGTGAGTCTGGAGCAACCTTTCTTATTCGGCAAACCGATAAATACTTTGTTGGAATCTTATTTTACTCTACAGAAAAGAAAAAATGAATATAATTCCAGCATTTTGGGTGCAAAACTGAGTCTGGATTTCGAATTACCCAGATATACTTATTTTACCTCACTTAGAACTTATTTCAATTGGGAAAAAGCAAAGTACATTTACAAGAGGTCATATATACAAAATAATTTACAAACGGCATTTTCCCGGATCTACTCATCCGGTTCATCGGTTGACTCTCTGGTAAATTATTATCTTCAAAATATTCTTGTCAATAACGAATATAAAACCAACAACACATTGCTTGGTGTTGAAGTAGGTGCGGATCATACAAATAATATTCTATTTCCATCACGTGGTTATTCAATACAATTAAAATTAGAAGATGGTAATTCAATTCCTTATTTGTTGTCAAAGTTGTCCGGCGGAAAGATGGAGGAACCGCAATATTTCAAAATTTATATGAACAGTTCCTTCTATTTTCCTTGGTTCTACGAAAAAACATCTTCGTTCGGGATGAGAATTAAAATTGGAAATATATTTACTTACAGGGGAGACAGAGCCAATATTTCTCTGAACCAAAGATTCTATTCCGGAGGAAGTAATTCGATAAGAGGGTGGAGTAGTAGAGAATTAGTGCCTAAAGATCCTGAGATAGATTTAACCGCCCCGAGTGAAGATCTTAATACAATACTTTTAAGAGGGATAGCGCCGGGCGGATTCTTCATCTTGGAGTCCTCGGTGGAGTTAAGACAAAGACTAATCGGTTCGGTCGGTTATGCTTTGTTTTTAGATGTGGGTAACACTTGGAATTCACCAAAAGATTTTAGATACAAAGAGTTGGCGGCTGCATTCGGTTTTGGTTTCAGGTTTTACACTGAGTTTGTTCCCATCAGAATTGATTTTGGATTTAAGGGATATGATCCGTATGATCAGAGGAGTTTGATGCAACGTTTGAATGATCCGGGTGGTTTCTGGAATGTATTTCAATTTCATTTGGGTATTGGAGAGGCATTTTAGTTTTGCTCTCGTTAGCGAATTGTATCTGGGGCTGTCTAAAAATTTTTAAGCTAAAAACGAAAAATATCCAAGCGGTTTCAACCGCTTTTAATCCTT
>CAZULK010000150.1:0-6326 GCA_964621225.1 uncultured Melioribacteraceae bacterium
ACTGACTCATACGGTTTGATGGAAGCATTGAAATACGTTTACAAAACAGATAGATTGGTAGATGAATTGACCAAAGGTAAAATGAAATAGTTGTTTTTATAAGATATACAAAAACAAAATTGTTTTTGAAACAATAGCTTTGTCAATCTTAAATGAATTAAAACCCACGGTTGAGGCCGTGGGTTCTTTTAATTACCTTTGCACACCGATAAATTTCTACACAAATAAATAAATCCCCCTTTAATTAATCCCAAATATTTATTATTATGCTGAATAAATTTGTTAACTCATGAAACATGTTAACAAACTAATAGGGGCAATCTTAATTCTGGTAATTCAACAATCCTTATTTGCGCAACATGCAAACAGCGTAACAATAACTGAAATAATGTTCCGTCCATCTGAAAGCAACAGTGAATTTATAGAGTTATATAATCTGTCCTCAACTGATTACGTGGATCTGAAGAACTGGAAAATCAAATATCACACATCAAATGCAGATTTATTTGATTCGACATTTACGAACAAAAAACTTCCGCCTCATAAATATGCTGTAATTTTCGAAGGTGACTATGATTTGATAAACGGCATCTATTCACCAATATTATCTGACTCAGCCTTGTTGATTAAAATTGACAATAATTCTTTCGGTTCATCGGGCATGTCAAATTCCTCGGACAGGATGATATACTTGATTGACTCAAATGATATTGTAATTGATTCGATTAAATATACTGCCGATAATCCTTCCGGCATTTCGGACGAGAAAATATTTTTGGAGGGCACAAATGATGAAAGTAATTGGGGAAATTCTACTGCACTTAACGGCACACCGGGATTCAAAAATTCAATCTCCCCATTTGACTTCGACGCTAGAGTTGATAGTGTAACTATAAACCCTTCATCACCTTTTGCATTCGAAGGAATAAACGCCTTCGTATGCATTACTAATGCAGGACAAAATCCAATTGATTCGATTTTTGTTTCATGTTATGATGATGTTAATGTAAATAATTATTTTTATGATGATACTCTTCTCTATCATTCATTAATTGAACACTTAGACACTAATAAAACCGAGATTGTTAAACTTAGCTTTACATTTAAACTCAGTGGGAATAAAAACATAAAAGTGTTTATCACTTCAGGAAAAGATGAGAATAACTTAAACGATACTACAAAACTTTCATTTTTTGTAAGACCTAAACCAAACAGTGAAAAGGATATTGTAATAAACGAAATAATGTATTTGCCCGAAGGCGACGAACCGGAGTGGATAGAATTGTACAACACAACTAATGATTCTATCAATTTAAATGACTGGAAATTCAAAGACAGAACTTCCCATACCATTGTGTCTCCCGATTCTCTTTTTATTGCACCCAAAGATTATCTTGTGATATCGTCCGATTCAATAGCGCCCTTTTATAGTTATGAGTTTAATTACTTTATTAAAAACATTCCTTCGCTAAACAACAGCGGAGACGAAATTGTACTCCTCGACTCATTGGGTAAAACCATAGATTCCTTGAGTTATTCAGATGATTGGGGGAATAAAAAAGGCTATTCATTGGAAAGGAAAGACGTTAACGGTGAAACTAATTCCAAGAATAATTGGGCTAATTCGATAGCATTGGAAGGAGCTACTCCCGGTAAGTATAATAGTATTTCTCCATTGGATTATGATTTACATTTGATCGAATTTACAACCAGCCAAAAGTATGGGACAGAAAATTCAGATTTTATTACAACGTGTACTATAAGGAACAGAGGATTGTTAAATGCTTCAAATTCTGAATTACAAATTTACTGTGATTATAATCATGATAGCACCTTTGCTTTTGATGAACTGATTTACGATTACCCTATTCCAAGTTTAGCAAGCAACGAAGAAATTGAACTGACCCAATTCTTAAACAATTTACCACTGGGTCATTATAGATTGAAAGCACATATACAATTTGCGAATGATCAATTCCCGGAAAACAATGACGCTTTTCTTAATATCAATATCGTAAAGATAGAATTTAATCCCGGTGATTTATTAATAAACGAGATAATGTATGCCCCGGTTTCTCCCGAACCCGAATGGTTCGAAATTTATAATAGCGCTAATAATGAAATAAACATAAACCGGTTTTTAGTCTCTGACGGAAAGGACACAATTCAAATTGACACTACAGTAATTTATATTCAACCCAAGGATTATGCTTTGGTAGCTAATGACACTTTCGTAACGACCAAATATAATTTAGAAGGGACAATAATTATTCAACCATTTCCCTCTTTGAGTAATTCCGGAGATAAATTATTTATTTGCGATTCACTGGGAAGAACAATTGATTCCGTTGAATTCAAATCATCATGGGGCGGTACACGCGGAAAATCATTGGAAAGGATAAGCGAATATACTTCAACTATTGACAGCAGCAATTGGAATGAGAGCAATGATGAAAGAGGAGCAACACCACTAAGAATAAACTCCGTATCCCAAAAACTTTTTGATATTGCAATTGATACAGCTTATTTCCAACCCTCTATTCCAAAGTTGAATACTGAAGTCAATTTGTACCTGACTGCCAAAAATAATGGGAGAAAAGCAATAGATTTTACTGCAAGCGTAATAGAATTGAACTTTACTGATTCTACTGAAATAAAAACTTTGGCTTCAAAACATCTTTCATCTGTTGATAGTGCGTCAAGTATAACCATGGAATTTCCTAAGTTGATTGAGTCTATTGATGATAAAAAGTTAGTAAAGGTTTTATTGACTTCAGACAAAGACCAGGATACTTCCAATAACATGGAATTTCTTCCTTTGATTCCCTCATACTTGCGGGGTGATGTAATTGTAAATGAATTTATGATATATCCGGCACCGGGAGAACCGGAGTGGATTGAATTGTTGAACATCTCGAATGATACAGTGAATATTTTTGATTGGCAAATTGCAGATCAATTGACTCACCCATCGCAGAGAATAATAAATAACAGCGAAGTAAAATTACTCCCGGGAGAATATTTAGTTATCGCGAAAGACAGCTCAATCTACGACTTTCATAGGCATATTCCCTCAAAAGTTATTATTAGTGATTTCCCCAATATGAACAATGATGCTGATGCAATAATTATTAAAGATGCCAACGGGATATCTGTTGACTCAGTGTTTTATGATCAATCCTGGGATATAATGCGTGGTTATTCATTTGAAAGAATTGACAAAAATGTGGCTTCCGGAAAAAATAATTTTGGATTGTCAACAGACACTGAGCAAAGCACTCCGGGGAGAATTAACAGTATTGCAAAAGTGCAAAGAGATTCTTTTATTAAAAATATTTTAATCACTCCTTCTTTCCCGGGTTATAATGAAGAAATAAATTTTAAAATAATAATCGCAAACAGAGGCAGCGAAAAAATTTCGAACATTTTAATAGATGTTTATTTAAACCAGACTAACTCACCTTGGTATTCAAGTAACGTTGCAAATATTAATCCATTTGATTCAACAACAATAATAATAGACAAACAATATTCATTACTTGATTCCGTTGTGGTTACTGCCACCGTTTCGTCAATTGAAGATGAAAATATTTACAACAATTCATATTCAAAAACTTTTTATTCCGGTCTTACAAAAAATTCTGTATTGATCAATGAAATAATGATTTCCCCTTCGGACGGAAATGAATGGGTAGAATTTCTCAATAATTCCGGCAAGCGAATAAACCTAAAAAATTATTCGATTCAGAATCTCTCCCCTTCTTTATCAAGTGAGGTTCTAACAAGTAATGATTTCTTTATTGAATCTGATGATTATTTCATATTAGCAACCGATACCATTAAAGGGATTAACAATCAAATCGTAATTGATTTCGGTTCATTGAGTGAAAGTAACGATGGGATTGTGATAAAAGATTTCCGGGGATCAACATTAGACAGCTTATTTTACAATAACGATTTCAATATCAAACGAGGAAGATCAATTGAAAGAATCGATAAAAATGAAAGAACTTCTTTCTTTGATAATTGGTATCCTTCATTAGATCCTACCGGGAACACTTGTGGAAAAGATAATTCAGTTGAGTTGCTATCTTCATATAATAATAATGAAATTTTAATTAACGAAATAATGTATGACCCTTCTCAAGGAAAATGCGAGTATATAGAATTCTATAATAATTCAAGTGATAAAGAGGTTAATCTCGGCGGGATGCAGTTAATTAAAAATGACTCAATCACTATTGAGCTTAGTCCTCAATATTTTTATCTCCATCCCAATGAATTCTTTTTGCTTGCATCTGATTCATCGATTATTGATTGGGTCGGGAAGATTTACAACTTACAAATTGAAAAATTCACCTTATCAAATACTGGAGACAAATTACTACTAACCGATTTTTACGGAAATGAAATTGACTATTTGGAATACTCACCCAAGTGGCACTTTAAGGGAATCATTGATACAAAGGGGAAATCTTTAGAAAGATTGAACTATTCTCTTCCCTCCAACTTTCCTGATACTTGGAGCAGTTGTGTTTCCCCCGAAGGCGGCACTCCGTTAAAGTTGAATTCGGTTTACACCAAAGAAGGAATGACTACAAAGGGATTAAGTTTTTCAGTTAATCCCTTTTCCCCCGATGGAGATGGATTTGAAGATTTCACCCTAATAAAATATTCACTTTCCTCTTCGCCATCTTTAGTGAGAATCAGAATATTTGATGATTTGGGAAGGCTGGTTAGAACATTGAGCGATTCCAAACCTTCAGGTCAAACCGGTGAGATTGTATTCGACGGTTTATCGGACGACGGCAAACATCTCCGAGTTGGAATGTATATAGTACTTTTGGAAGCTATTGGTAATAACGGAAAAACTTTTGAGTCCTTTAAAAAAGTATTGGTTATTGCCACCAAATTTTAACTCAATAACTTTTTTAATCTTTATTCCCTATATTTCAAAAAAAGGAAAAGAATATTATGAAATCCGGGAATATATTATTTGCTTTATTTATGTTTTTAACTGCTATTAGTTTTGCACAAAATCCTTGCTCTTCACCGGAATCAAAACAGTTCGATTTTTGGATAGGTAAATGGAATTTGGAATGGACCGGAGCCGACGGAAAAATATATCACGCTAAAAACGAAATCAAAAAAATTCTTGGAGGATGTGTAATTGCAGAGAATTTTGATGCATCGAATGCAAACGGATTCGCAGGTAAAAGTTTTTCTGTTTATAATCCTTCCAAAGCTAAGTGGGAACAAACTTGGGTAGATAACTCGGGTGGATATATGCTTTTCGAAGGCGGAATGAAAGAAGGCAAAATGATTTTATCAATGAACAAAGTTGATAAAAACGGCAACCCGGTTATACTAAGAATGGTTTTCTCAAATATTGCAGACGATTCTTTGGATTGGCATTGGCAGAGATCCACGGACAAAGGGAAAAATTGGCAAAATCTTTGGCATTTAAAATACAGGAGAGATAAATAGATGAATTACGGTCAAATTCAAGAAAGAATTACAGAAATTAAAGAATTATTGCTTGATATCAACGCAGATGAGGTAAAAGAAAAAATAGACGGGAAATGGTCGAAGCAAGAGATATTGGGTCATTTGATAGATTCGGCATCAAACAATCATAAAAGATTTGTTATGGCTCAATTGAAAGAAGATTTGATTTTCGACGGGTACGAACAGGATGAATGGGTTAGTGTTCAAAAATACAATGAACTGAATTGGATTTTCCTAGTCGATTTATGGTATCATTTTAACTCTTTAATAATTCATGTTTGCAAAAATATCCCCGGAGAAGAATTATCGAAGCCCCGCATAAAACACAATCTCGATAAAATAGCATGGCAGAGGGTTCCCGCCGATCAACCAACAACTTTGGGATATTTCATAAAAGATTATTTCGGACATATGGAACATCATATTGCTCAAATATTATCATAAATATTTCTTTGTTTATCGGATTAAATAAAATATTTTTCCAAATTAAATTTTGGAAAAAATGAAGAAACTTACACACGAAGAAATATCGAAAAACAGATTGACAGTCGACACATTACATAAAGCTGATGTTTTGCCTGTAGTTGTAATGCTCGACAATATCCGCAGCGCTTATAATGTCGGGTCTGTTTTCCGGACTTCCGACGGTGTAATGATAAAGAAATTATACCTGGTCGGATACACTCCCACTCCGGAGAAAAAGGAAGTACTCAAAACCGCCCTTGGTGCAGATAAGAGTATTGAATGGGAACATGTGGATGACGGAGTATCAACGGTAAAGAAATTAAAGGAAGAAGGATATACAATTGTTTCTTTGG
>CAZULK010000151.1:0-6306 GCA_964621225.1 uncultured Melioribacteraceae bacterium
GACTTGGGTAGAAATTGGAATTTCGATGTAATGAATGAAATATTCAATTTTGTTTTAGCCGGAGCCGATTTTATTGCAATGCAGAAAAACAAATTCTGGAAAACTCCCGAAGAAGGTTATCTGTTGGATGCCGGAGCTTTTGTAGCCGCAATTGAATATGCATCGGGCAGAAAGGCCGAACTGATAGGTAAACCTTCAGCCAATTATTTTAATGCGGCATTGGCAAAAGCCGGCGGCTCCAAAGGTGAACCGTTTGTTATGATAGGCGATGATCTTGTTACCGATATTCATGGCGCAAATGAATTAGGTGGGGAAACAATATTGATTTACACCGGTAAGACAAACTATCCCTACGATAAAAGCCTTGGAATAATTCCCGATCATGAAGCTATGAATTTATACGACACAATCGAAATTTTGGAAGGAATTTATGAATGAAAAATAAAAATGAACAGCTACTCGGTGCTCACACATCCACAGCCGGAGGAGTTAGCAGTGCAATAGACAGAGCGGAAAAACTCGGCTTTACCGCAATTCAAATTTTTTCGAAAAACAACAACCGTTGGAATGCGAAACCTCTCGATCCCAAAGAAATTGATGCATTCAAAAGTAAATGGGAAAAGAGCGGAATTGAATTTATTGTAACTCACGATAGTTATTTGATAAATCTTTGTGCAAAAGACGGTGAGTTATTAAACAAAAGCCGCAATGCATTCATCGATGAACTTAACCGTTGCGAACAACTTGGCATTCCGCATTTAAATTTTCACCCCGGCGCTCACGGCGGAGCCGGCGAGGATGAAGGAATAAAACTGATTGCAGAATCGCTGAATTTGGCACACGATAATACCAAAGGATTCAAAGTAAAAAGCATGATTGAACTTACCGCCGGACAAGGCACGGCCATCGGATACAAATTCGAACATATTGCAAAGATAATTGAAGGAGTGGAAGATAAATCACGTTTATCGGTATGTATTGATACGGCACATATTTTCGCCGCGGGTTATGATATAACGGATGACTACGAAAACGTAATTAAACAATTCGACGATATAATCGGATTGGAATTACTAAAATGTTTCCATATAAACGACAGCAAAAAAGAGCTCGGCAGCAGGGTTGACAGACACGAACACATTGGGAAAGGATTCATAGGCTTAAAAGGTTTCGAAAATATAATGAACGACGAAAGGCTTTTTGAAATCCCGAAAATACTGGAAACACCAAAGGGAAAAGAACAGCTTGAGGACATTGAAAACATTAAGGTATTGAAAAGTTTGATTAATTAGATTGCGGTTCAATCGGGCGGATCACTATTATTCCGGTATGTTTTTTCACACTTTTAACATAATCGACTAAAGGTTTTTCAGTTATTTGAACCTTTTTCCCTACGTTCGGCGCGTGCAAAAAATGTATTCTCCCGTCTTCCCTTACGGCAATTCCGGTATGCCCCACTATCAATCCGTCTATGTTGGTCGTACAGAAAATTATATCGCCGGAATGAATTAAAGACTCTACATAAGCAATTTTATTCTGAGGCACGTAATAAAATTTGTTTTTATTAATGCTCTCCTCAATCTCTTTCATCTTTTGTATGTATTCTTCATTTCCTTCAAGGTGTTTGTAATAGTGTGGATGTGAAGACATGAAATTCACTTTCTTTTCAAGGGGCACTCCGCCAATCTCTTTAGTTACATCTTTCACAATTCCCCTTTTTTGATTATCCAGCATCCAATCTACAGCGTAGTGAAGGCGCGAAGGGTAATCTATTCTCTTTCCGTTACGGTAACGTATCAACTCAATTTGACCGAGATAATCATCGAACGACATACGGTTCAGCTTCACACATCTTGCCAAAGCCAAAGAAGATTCGTAAAATGTATAACAATCCAAACCGGAAAGATGGACAACAACTTCTTCTTTATCGGAGGTCTCGAGAGTATGGGCTTCGTAAGGGGTTCCCAAAAATGTTTTGGCAATTGATACTATCACATCTCCAATAGGAAGTTGCTTGAGTCCCCCGTTTACTGCAAGTTCAAATTTTGAATTACAAATTTCAATGTCGCTTTTGTCGTAAACGAATTGTGCTGACAATAATACCGGGAAGAGGAATATGAGAAGAAATCTCTTCATCAAATCGGAAGGTCCTCTTCATTCGGTAATTCTGGTAATTCTTCCGTAGGTGCCGGAGGCAATTCGTTTCTGAACAATTCCAGATTCTCGTATCTTGCATAATCTTTTATGAATCTCAGCTTTACATCTCCAACCGGACCGTTACGCTGTTTCCCGACTATCACTTCAGCCATTCCTTCAGTGGAATTTCCGTCATTGTCGGCTGTAATTCCGTAAGCTTCGGGTCTGTAAAGGAAAAGAACAACGTCGGCATCCTGTTCAATTGAACCCGATTCTCTTAAATCGGAAAGCATGGGCCGTTTGTCATTCCTCTGCTCTACCGCTCTATTCAACTGAGAAAGGGCAATGACCGGGATATTCAATTCTTTTGCCAATGCTTTAAGTGAGCGGGATATTACGGATATTTCCCTTTCACGGCTTTCGAAATGCGTACCAGCAGACATTAGCTGAAGGTAATCTATCATAATCATTCCGATATTTTTTTCAGCTTTCAGTCTTCGTGCTTTTGCTCTCAGCTCCAATACTGAAAGAGCCGGAGTATCGTCAATATAAATCGGTGCTTCGCTTAGTTTATGCGCAGTACGACTAATTTTCTGACCATCCGCAGCTTTGAATTTACCTGTCCTTATTTGATGAGCGTTTATTCTGGCTTCTGCACTTATTAAACGGGTGACCAATTGTATTGTTGCCATTTCCAAGGAAAAGATTGCAATCGGCACTTTATGTTCCACTGCCGCATTCCTTGCAGCCGATAATGCAAATGCGGTTTTACCCATCGACGGGCGGGCAGCAACAATAATCAAATCAGATTTTTGAAACCCGCCAAGCATATCATCCAAAGCATAAAAACCTGAAGGAACCGAGAATGAAGCAATTTGTCGGGAGTGTATTGCTTCAATATGTTCTATTGCTTCCTTAACGGCTTTATCCATCGATTTATAAGATTCTTTAAAACTCTCCTCGGTAATGTTGAAAATACGACTTTCGGCTTTATCCATTAAATCGAATACATCTTCGGTACCTTGATATGCTTGAGTAGCTATTTCCATTGAAGTAGCAATCAATTCTCTTAGTATCCATTTTTCAAGTACGATTCTTGAATGATATTCCACATTAGCTGCGGAAGAAATATCTTGAGCCAATTGAGAAATGTATGCCGGTCCGCCGACTTTTTCCAAATTACCCGATTTTCTCAATTCTTCGTAAAGGGATACTGTATCGATAGGTTCATTGGCTTCGAAAAGCCTTGTCATTGCAGAAAATATCAAAGCGTTCTTCTTATCATAGAAATATTCCGGAGCAAGAATTTCAATTGCCTTGGGCACTGCATGAGTATCGAGCATCATAGCGCCCAATACATTTCTTTCCACTTCAACAGCCTGCGGTGGCTGTTTGCTTGCATTTTTCAAACTTTCCAGATCGGTTATACGAGCCATTATTTCACTCCTAACATCTCATCATATAATTTTCTGAATTTTTGAACATCTTCCCACGCTCCGTATTTCCAATTTGGATTTCTTAATAATGCCGCGGGATGATATGTTACCATCGTCTTAATTCCGTTTACGTCGTGAACAACTCCACGTAGTTTGGTTAAACTCGATTTTACTTTTAATAATCCGGTAGCCGCAACAAGTCCCAAACAAAGAATCAATTTTGGTTTGACCAATTCAATTTGTTTGTACAGGTAAGGAATACATGTCTCCATTTCCGAAGGCGAGGGATTCCGGTTTCCCGGAGGACGGCATTTTAAGATGTTTGCTATATAAACTTCTTCCCTTTCAAATTTGATTGCCTTTAGTATATCGTTCAATAATTTTCCTGCTCTGCCAACGAATGGAATACCTTGTTTATCCTCCTCCGCTCCGGGAGCTTCCCCGACAAGCATAATATCCGCATTAGGATTTCCGACACCGAAAACAAAATTTGTTCTTGTTTTACCTAATTCGCACTTCAAACATTTATTTATTTTCGAGTTTAATTCATCAAGATTTTCTGCATTTTGAAAATCTTCAGCAAATAGATTTTTGTCCATATTCAGTTCAACCTTTTCGGATACAATTGGAGCCTGATTCTCCGAACTTTGCAAAGGATAATTTTTCTTTTCAAAATTCACACTATCGAAGAGCAGATCCCCGAATAACTCTTTCTGCTCTTCCAATGCATCCGTTATAATATTTAAGAAATTACTACTCATCTTGAAACTTTTGAAATAGGAAATTAAAATAATAAAATGAAAAATGAATTTCATTTAAAGGAATAAAAAAAAGCGCCGTTCGGCGCTTTTAATTAAGCTTGTTCGTCTTTATACCGGAACTTGATTTTACCTTCAACCAATTCTTCCAAAGCAATTTCATGTGGCTTTGGTCTTTTTTCAAATTCCAATGATATTTTGATTTGTTCGGAATTGTCTCTGTCGTCAAATTCATCTTCAGCAGGACCGATCAAAGTGTTAATCATTGTGTTGAATTCCAGTCTGTTGTCTTGATTGATCATTCTGGCTCTTTTGGATGCCACGACAACAGCTTCGTACACATTTTGTGTATGTTTGTGTAATCCGGCAAAATCAACAGGTTTTATACTCATTTTATAACCTCCTTATTAATTTCATTCTCAACAATCTTTTTCACCTCTTCCTTGGCAACTTCCAAATCTGCATTCACCACACTATAATCAAATCTGTCTTTATATTGCAATTCCATCGAAGCACGTTCAATTCTTTTCTTAAAATCCGCCTCGGATTCGGTGTTTCTTCTTTTTAATCTTTCCGCCAATGCTTCTTTGCTGGGCGGTTCAATAAATATCAGCACCGCATTGGGATACTGATTCTTGATATTAAGTGCACCTTTAACATCCAATTCCAGCACAATAGTATTGCCGGATTGGACAGTTTCGTCAATAAAAGATTTTAAAGTGCCGTAATAATAACCATAAAAACTTTCCCATTCAACAAATTCATTGTTCTCAATTTTTTGTTTGAATTCGTCTTCGGAAATAAAGAAATAATCTTTCCCATCAATTTCGTTTTCCCTTTTGGCTCTTGTAGTAGCGGAAACGGAAAATACCAATTGAGGGAATTCCTTTAAAATGTATTTTATAATCGTAGTTTTACCCGCTCCGCTGGGAGCAGAAAACACCAATATTTTTCCCAATGCACTCACTTATTCAATGTTTTGAATTTGTTCTCTAATCTTTTCTATTTCTTCTTTAATCAAAATCCCGAGCTGTGATATTTCCGTCGAAACCGTTTTACTGTTTATGGTGTTAATTTCCCTGTTCATTTCTTGAACAATAAAATTCAGCCTTCGCCCCGCTTCGGAATTTCCTTTTAATGTTTGACGGAACATGTCAATATGGCTTCTCAAACGAACACATTCCTCTGTAATATCAGCCTTTTCGGCTAAAAGGGCTAATTCAGTGTAAAGACGATCCTCATCTTTGCTTAATTTATCGAACAGTTGAGAAGCTCTTTCCACAATCGCGTTAAAATATTCTTTTACCGAAGCATTTTTAGTTTTTTCAATCTTCACCAAATTTTCTTCAATTATATTCAATCTGGAATTGAGTTCGGTCTCTAAATTTTTTCCTTCGGTTTTTCTCATTTCGAGCAGATCGTCCAAAGCCATTTGGAGAGCTTTTTTTATCAATTCAAATTCGGCTTCTTCACCCTCCGAGTTTTCATTCAAAAACATAGTTTGAAATTCCAACAACTCGGAAATTGTTATAGGAGAATCGATACCCGCAATTTCTTTCATTTTTTTCAGGAGGGAGGAAACAGCTTTTAAACCGGTTTCATCAAGATCGAAATTGGAAAATTCTTCCCCGTTTCTCGAAAAATTTACGAACACGGAAACTTTTCCGCGGGTTAAATTTTTCCGAACAATCTCGCGAACTTCCAATTCTTTGGAATAGAAATCCTTCGGCAAACGAATGGAAAGATCCAAATGTCTGGAATTAAGGCTACGAACTTCAATTTCGACCGTGCGACCATTTTCCTCCAGGGATGCTTTCCCGAAGCCGGTCATACTGTATATCATGCATTCTCCTAAAAAATTGTAGCTGCAAATTTACTTATTTTAGAGAAGCTATCAAAAGGAAATGATTTCGTTTTACTTGGGCTAAAGCCCAATATCCTTAATCAGTTCCTTTAGCCGTTGGATAAATCCAACG
>CAZULK010000152.1:0-4963 GCA_964621225.1 uncultured Melioribacteraceae bacterium
GGTATGTAAAGCTCTTGGGGAAGGAAATCATTTCATTCGAAATTTTAATTCCGGACTGTTTAAAGATTTTTATATCGAAGAGATAAAAAAGAATTAACAGCAAGCCGATTAGATAATAAATTATTCCAATTTCTACCTTGTCTTTTGAAAAATGTAGATATCCGTTCAGCAAATATGTTATGCCAACAAATATGAAAAAAAACTTTTGTCTCTGCCAAGATTTTGGGTGTCTGGCAATTAAATTATACTCGTGTACTTGATCTGCTATTTGGCTAAGTTTTTCTTCACCCAATTCTCCAGACCTCCTGCTACAATTAATTCTTGTGCTGTTTCTCCTATGGGATTGATCGGATAGGTTTTTTCCATAAATGTAATTTTTGAATCGATGAAATCAATTTTTAATTCCGAATCAATTCTAATGGTTTGTTTATCTTTACCATATTTCGACTTAAGTTCATTCACTAATTCAGGTTGCTCTATAACCAGATAGCCATTATTGATTGCGTTTCGCATATAAGTTGCACTGAATGAACCGGCAATAACACATTTAATTCCACGATATTTTAATGCAGTTGCAGCTTGTTCCCTTGATGAACCTGTACCGAAATTAAAACCTCCGATTAAAATATCACCTTCTTTGGCAATACTTTGGAAATTCGGGTCATAATTTTCCATTGCAACTCTAGCCTGATCCTCGGGAGAAAAATCATCGATATAAGTATACTTGCCCGGATAAATTCCATCGGTATTCATATTATCTGCCGGACAAAATACAACTTCACCTTTAATTGATTCGGGGAAACCATCGATTATATTAACTTCAATATTCCTCTCAGCCGGTGACGATAATTTAATATCTTTAATAATCTCTCTTGGCTCAAACTCGTAAGGTGATGCAATATATCCTTTAATTGCTGAATAAGCCACAACTTCCGGTGATGCAAGATAAGCTTCGGCTTCTTTTGAACCCATTCGTCCTTTAAAGTTTCTATTTGTAGCGGAAATACCTACTTCGCCATCTTCCAAAAGTCCTGCTCCCAGTCCTATGCATGGCCCGCAACCCGGAGGAAGGGGAGTGGCACCGGCATCCAACAAAATTTGCCAATCTCCGTTTGCTTCGGCTTCCATTTGAACTTCGTTGGAAGCAGCTGCAACATAGAATTCCACATCTTGAGCAATCTTTTGTCCGTTCAAAATTTTAGCCGCTTGAGCAATGTCCTCATTTCTGCTATTCACACAGGAAACCAAATATGCTTTATTTATTTTTATTTTCTTCGATTCCAATTCTTTTGCCGTATGGAATACTTTAACCGAATTTGGTCCGGATACGGATGGTTCAATTACTTCCAGGTCAATCTCCAGAGTTTTTGCATAATATGCTTCGTCATCAGGTTGAAGATCATTCATGGATTTTTCAAGTTCGTTTATTTTTGCATGATTCAACCTTGGGTGAACACCTTTCCCGTCTGCATCGGATGGTACACCGGCTAATCCTCTGTTATTGATTTTGTCTGCCCTTTGTCTTAGCCAACCAATTGTTATTTCATCAATAGGGAATAACCCGCCAAGTGCACCCCATTCGGTAGTCATATTTGCTATTGTAAGTCTTTGTTCAAGCGTAAGCTGGTGCAAAGCTTCTCCTTCGAATTCCACTACGTGATTCAAAACTTCATCATTTTTAAATATTCCGCATAGCGCAATTATCACATCCTTACCGGTAACACCTTTTCTTAATTTACCGTTCAAAATTACTTTAGCTACCGGAGGAATTTGCCACCAAGTTTTGCCCGAAGCCCAAATTGCAGCAGCATCAGTTCTTACTATTGGTGTACCCAACGCACCTATTCCGCCGTACATATTCGAATGGGAGTCCGATGCAACAACCATAGTTCCGGGGAAGGCATATCCTTCTTCAATCATAATTTGATGTCCTATACCTCTTCCGGCAGGATAAAAATCATTTCCCATCTTCTTGGCAAACTCTTCAATGGCTTTATATTTTTTAATATTCTTTTCCGATTTATCTTGAATATTGTGATCCAATGTATGAACTACCTGGCGTGGATTTGCAAACTTGTCTACTCCAATAGTGTTGAATTTTTTTATAACGGCACCTGTATTATCGTGCGTCATTACATAAGCCGGTTGAATCGTAACAAAATCACCGGAATGTACTTTTTGACCCGGTTTGATATTCAACGCATATTTTTGAACTATTTTTTCTGTTCTATTCTGTGCCATAATTTTACCTTAAATGTTTAAAGTAACGGAATCTTTGAAGGGTTCAAAACTTACAAAATCCGCATGATGAACAATGATTGCCTCTGTAGTTCTTTTACCAAGATCACCTTCCTTAGAATGGTATGCTATAATATGTTGAACATCTGCCGGAATGTTAAACCGGTCTGCTATTGCCACACCACTGAAAGGATGTCGTAGAAGTTTTCCTTCGCGACTTGTAACCAGTTTACCATCTTCCATTTCGTATTCAAGTAATTTGCCTACATCTATTAAAATAGCTCCGGCAATTAAGTAATCCATGTTTATGTCAATATTAAAATTATCTTTCATCCTCTTTGCAATATCAACCGAAAGCTGAACCGCTGTTCGTTTATGATTCATGAATGAGATATCTTTTCTGTCGATCAAAAGAGAGAAAGGGATTTTTTCCAAATCTTCGGGGGATAGCACGCTGTTTTCCAAAGCATAAACCCAACAGTCAATTACTTTTTCTCTTAAATCTTCATTTTCAATCCATTGAATTTCCGGCCAGATCTTTAATACTTTATCTCTCACTTATGTCCTCTTATTTAGTTGTCAATTCTGTTTGATTAGACGGTGCAAAAATTATTTTGATTGATTCGTATAATAATAATAACGCTAAGATAAGTAATAATATTGAAATAAAACCTAATGTTAAATTCACTTCGACAAAAATATTATTGTAAAACAGCATTGCTAAAGCCGTCATTGTAACCAAAAACATAAATACTGTGGGGATAAAGGAAAAATTAAACGATTCTTTTTTGCTGGCAAACCATACAGTTACTGCTAATAGCGCAAGTGAAGCCAGTAATTGATTTGCACTTCCGAATACAGGCCAAATAGACATGGTCTTTCCGCTTAAAGTTAATAATGCGGCGAATATAACAGTAATTAATGTGGCAAAGTATCTATTGGCGGTAACTTTCCCTAGTACTGTTTGCTTGTCTGATTCGAAAAATTCTTGGAAAATGTATCGCGCAAGTCTTGTTGAGGTATCCAAGGTGGTTAATGCAAAAGCTGCAACACCAAGAGCGATAAAAGTTTTTGAAAGATCGAAATTAAGATTTAGCAAAGGAATATTCACTAAAAAATTAGCCACACCATCAGAAAAAGCTCCAACAGGTCCTTCCGTTTTTAATAAATTGCTGTAATTATCGAAGGGAATAACCGTAACCGACAACATTGCAAGTACTGCCAACAATCCTTCCAGCAACATTCCACCGTATCCGATAAACTTTGCATCTTTTTCATTATCCAATTGTTTTGCAGTGGTTCCGCTGGAAACAATTGAATGGAAACCGCTTATGGCACCGCATGCAACAGTAACAAAGAGAGCGGGGAAAAGGAAACCCAATTTAGAAACAGTAAAGTTGGTTATTGCCGGAGCTTGAACAGAAATATCGGAAAAGAATACTCCGATTAAACCCGCACCCAAAATTGCATAAAGGAAAAACGAATTCAAATAATCTCTTGGTTGAAGCAATATCCATACGGGAACTACCGAAGCAACGGTAATATACAGTAGTAAAATAATCATCCACTCGGTAGTATTTAATTCAATCTTGAAAATCATGCCGAGGTAAACAGACAAACTGAGGAGAATGATTCCCAAAATAGTATTTAACACCAATGGAACATTTAACTTATTATTTAATAATCCGAATATGAGTGCTGCAAAAATAAAGAATACTGATGACGAACCGACGGAAGAATTAGATACAAATGTTTTGGTTATAATCAACATAAAAACTGCAATCACAAGAATAAGTGTTGCCCATGTGAAAATAAGAAAAAACCGTTTTCCTTTTTCTCCCATATAAATTTCGAGTATAGCACCAATAGATTTCCCTTTATGCCGAATTGAAGCAACCATCGAAGAATAATCATGTACTCCACCGAAAAATACCGCTCCAATTAAAATCCAAAGATAAACCGGCGTCCAACCAAACATCACAGCAAGAACGGGACCCACAATTGGTCCCACACCAGCAATTGAAGCGAAATGGTGTCCGAACAGAACAGGCTTTTTCGCAGGTATATAATCTACTCCGTCCGCATTTGCATGGGCGGGAGTTTCATTTTTCTCATCAATCAAGAATTTCTTTTCTAAAAAATTCCCGTAAGAAAAATAAGCTGAAACAAAAATGAAAATTGCTACCAATACTAAAATTGCAGCACTCATATTTGCATCCTATAAGTTTTTGATTATCTCATCCGTCATTTGTTGAGTTGTACAAGCCCCTTTCTCAATTACGTCAGGACCACCTTTCAGTTTCAACATATCATAAGCTCTAACTTTTCCTTCCTCAATTACTTTGGCAATTGCATTTCTTATTCTATCCGCTTTTTCAGTTTCGTCCAAGTGATCCAGCATCATACATGCCGAAAGAATCATCGCAATCGGATTAACGATTGACGGATTCAATTGTTCATATTTGGGAGCTGAACCGTGTGTTGGTTCGAACACAGCAACTTCGTCACCTATATTTGCAGAACATGCAAAGCCCAAACCTCCGACTAATCCGGCAAATCCATCGCTTATTATATCCCCGAACATATTACCGGCAACTATCACTCCATAATTTTCCGGATTCTTCGTAAGCCACATCATTTGCGCGTCAATGTTTGTGTCCCAAAGTTCGATATGAGGATAATCCTTTTGAATATTACGTGCTTCTTTCAGCATCATCCCGGATGT
>CAZULK010000152.1:5063-6284 GCA_964621225.1 uncultured Melioribacteraceae bacterium
GTATTTTGCCTGAAAATTACAGCATCAACCAAAGGTTCTTCGTAACCTCCATTGGCAGATTTGCGAATAAAATTCAAAGGATTTCCTTTGAAGGATTTAGTTGGTCTAATGCATATATCAAGATTAAAATGTTGACGCAACCCAACAATGGGGGAATAATATACATATCCTTTGTCCTGCAGTTCAGGAATTAATTCTTTTGCAGCTGCATCTTTTGGTTTACTGGTAATTGCCCCGAATAGCCCGATCTTATGTTCTTCCAATAATTTAATTGTTCTTTCAGGCAGTGGATTTCCTTCTTTGCACCAAAATTCCCAGCCAATATCTCCGTGTACATATTCGGCCTCAAATCCAACTGCATCTAAAACTCTAATTGCTTCAGGCAATACAATTTTTCCTATTCCATCTCCCGGTAGTGATACGATAGTACGCATAAACCATCCTTTATTTTAATTAAACGATCAATACAAAATTATTAGATTGATAGAATGGAAGCAAGGGAAATCGGAGTTAATTTAGTAGAATTCTTAATTGAGAAGTTAATTCGTTATAATCCTGCGTAACCGGAACGGTTCCGGAATGCCTTAAATATTTCAATTCGATAAAACCTAAATTACTAATTTGTTGAGTTAATAATATGTAGAATCGAATACCTTCTCCTGAAAGCCGGGGAATTGAAAATCCTCCGTAGATATCATTTTCATATGAATACAATCCTATCGAAGGATTAGTGTTGAAGTAAGTTGTTCTGAATTTTAACGTAAGCCCGGGAATATCTTTCATAATTAAACTAAAGTATATGTAATAGCCAAATAAATAATCAGAAGAATTATTGTTCTCTAACAAATATTCAATTCTGCTTTTTAATTTAATTGAATTCTTCGGTGAATAAGTTATTGTGAATCTAAATTTATTGGTGACAGAACTTTCTTTTTCAACTTTATATCTTTCACTGAATTTCAAATTGTATTTTAACCCAAATTTAACTCGTTGAAAAGTATTGCTTAAAAAATTAAGCATAAACTCATGTCCGGATTTGGGGAAATTTATTCCGGAATTATTTATGTTTCTAAATAAATCATAATAAGTCTCAATTCGTCCCAATGGAAATTTTAAGCTCAATCCAAAATAATTGCCTAATTCATTATTTGAATTATACTCGGCGAACGCGTTCATGTGGGGAGAATAATAGTTTGAAGGAATATATCTTAGGAGAGAGAT
>CAZULK010000153.1:0-6255 GCA_964621225.1 uncultured Melioribacteraceae bacterium
TTTATATCCTCAATGCCTTTATTTATTGCTTCGTTGAAAGCATCAAAAATTTCATCTTGCGAATTGGATGAACTAAATATTTTTTCAATTTCTTCTTTTGTCATCGTTTTGCAATATACCAATCTTCTATCAAATTAAGAAAAACATTCTGAGTAAATTGAGGAATATTTTCTTCAAACTCAACCGTCTTGTTTTTATCCCATTGAACATCGGGGCAATCTTTTGGTGTGTGTAAATCTATTCTGGCAATACGTCTATCGATTAATGTACTGTTCTTATTGAAGAGGAAGAAAGCTACAAAAACAGGAACGCTTAATTTATCCATCCATTGTTGATAAGCATTGAAAGCTCGTTTATTAATAAGAAAGTGTTTTCCGTGTTTTGCTTTCCAGTCCAGCAAAGCTTTGCCGAACTTGGTTTCAACCAGTACATCCGGTTTATCTTCCCCCTTTTCCCATAATTTTTTATACCTTTTATCTTCGCCGAATTCTTTGAAATCGATGGCCCATTTTATCAGAAGGCTGCAGCCGATCTCTGCTGCTTTGTCGTGCAAAGAATAGTTTTTTCTGAATGACCTTTCCGATTTCTTTGGATCGAATTCAAGCTTTTCCATTTTTTCTGTTGGCTAAAAAATTATGCAGATAATTTTTAGTAAACTCGGAAATAACCAACTTACCGCTCATCTCAGCACGTTCTTCTAACAATTTGTCCCAATCTTCCGTTCCGTGCCAAAAACATTTTTTCAGATCCGCAATAGTTTCGGGGTTCAATTTTGAATGATTTGAAACCAATGAATCAATTTCTTTATCCAGCTCTTCCCGGTTGTTAACAACTTTTGAATACAATCCCGCAGACTTTGCCCAATCGGCCGATCTCCATTCGTAATCTATTGTCATAGAAGAATATTCTGCTATTCCGATTTTTCTTTCCACTGCAGGTCCAATTACAAAAGGTCCTATGCTAAGAGCAAGTTCACTCAATCTTACGGACGCTTCTTTTGTGGCTATTGAATAATCGGAGGCGGAAACCAAACCAACTCCACCACCAACAATTTTTCCGTGAACGCGTGTAATAATGAATTTTGGACACTTTCGCATAGCATTGATAACGGTTGCAAAGCCCATAAAAAATCTCTTTCCGTTCTCAAAATTATCGATTGAAACCAATTCGTCGAAAGACGCTCCCGCACAGTATGCACCGGTTCCTTCCGACTTTAAAACAACACTACGAACATTATCCGCTTTTCCGGCTTTTTCAATCTCTTCTGCTAAAGAGTAAAGCAAATTGCTCGGCAACGAATTTCCTTTTGGATGAAAGAAAGTGATTGTGCATACCGAGTCATTGTATTCAGCTTTTACATATCCGTTTTGTTCACTCATTTGATGCTCCGTTAAGTATATTTTTCAATTCGGAAATATCGTTCAAAATAAAATCGGGATTCTCTTTTTCAAGGTCTTCCAAAGTTCTGTATCCGTATGTAACAGCAGCGGTAAAGGCGCCGGCGTTTTTTCCGCATTGAACATCCAGTTCGGAATCGCCCACCATAAGACAGTTTGATACATCTACAGACAACTCATCACAAATCATTTTAAGGGGTTGGGGAGAGGGTTTGTTTTCTACTCCGGGTAAACGCCCTCGAACAATATTGAATTTATCGTGTAATTTGAAGTGCTTCATTATTTTATTGGCTTGATCATTTCCCTTTGTTGTAAGTAACGCAAGTTTATATCCCGATGAATAAAGCGAATCTATTGTTTCGTAAACGTTGTTGTATGGTTTGATGGTGTCAATGTAATCAAAATAAAAAGTCTTATACAAATCAATAAATCCCTCTAAGTCGTCCACTTTTATTCCAAACTCATCGAAAATATCAGCAAAATGGTGACCGATTAAATTATAAAATTTATCTTCCTCAATTTTTACGGGCATATTTAGCTCTTCGAATGTTCTCAATGTACAACGATAAATTGCTTCGTGTGAACTGAAGAGGGTTCCGTCCAAGTCAAATACAACCGCTTCAATGTTTTTATTTTTATTCATACTAATAATAATTTTTTAATCTTAAACCGAATATAAACATACTTTGCAGAAAGTAACAAGCATTTACAATAATTGACTTTTGATGCCAAATAAAATATTTTCAACCGGGAATGCTTTTAATTATTTAATATAATCATAAAGGGAGATAAAGAATAGAATGAGGCTTTTCTCAATCATAATGTTGATAAACGTTAGCATTATCTTTTGTCAGAACGGAATAGAAGCTTTTTTAGAAACTAAAAGTTTGTCGGAAGAGCTTAAGCATGCTCAATTGTCCGTATATGTTAAAGATGTAAGAACAAATTCGGATTTAATAAACTTCAACGGCGAAAAAGCATTGGCGCCGGCATCGGGGTTAAAACTATTCACTACCGCAACTGCATTAAACTTTTTAGGAGAGGACTTTACATTTAAAACCGGACTCTACTACAAAGGAAAAATTAAAGACGATACATTATTTGGAGATATAATAATAAAAGGGGGTGGCGATCCAACACTTGGATCCACTGTGATAGATACTGTTTTTAATTTGGATGGTGTGCTCCGGTTCTGGTATAACGGAATAAAAAAATTAGGAATCAATAAGATAGTTGGTAATATAATCGTAGACGACAATCTCTTTGATAAAATACCGGTCTCCGGATATTGGTACTGGATAGACTTGGGAAATTATTACGCTGCACAAACCAGTGCGTTGACAATAAACGACAACCTTTATAAAATATTTTTTAAACCGTCTGAACAAGTTGGGGGTGAGGCAAAGTTTATAAGGACTGAGCCGGAGCTTCCCGGCATTACATTCGTCAATCAGATGAAAACAGGTCAGGTTGGTTCAGGCGACAATGGATACGTTTTCCGTTCCCCTTACGACAGCATTGCTTATTTAAGAGGAACAATACCAATGGGGAAACCGGAATTCTTTATTAAAGGTTCGTTGCCGGATCCACCAAAATTTGCGGGGGCAAAGTTAATTCAAAAATTGAACGAGGGAAACATAAGTATAACCGGAAAAGTTTATAAAGTAGCCGAAGCAATTGATACTTCAAACCTGTATATTATAAACGAAATTATCTCTCCGCCGTTAAAAGACATAGTCAGAAGAATAAATAAAAAAAGTGATAATTTATACACATCAATGTTGTTGAAGATGGTCGGATTAAAAGTATTTGGTTTAGGTTCGAGAGAGAATGGTATAAAAGCAATTAAAAGCTTTCTGGCGGAAAACCAATTAGATACAACGGCAATACAACTTTTCGACGGAAACGGGCTGAGCCGGTCTAATACAATTACCGCAAAAGCAATGTGCGATTTATTAACTGCTTGCTATCACAAAAAATGGTTTGGTTCATTTTTTGAATCTCTCTCCGTTGTTGGAAATCCATACGACGACGGTTCATTCAAATATTGGGCAAGGAATTCAATTCTTAAGAATAATGCTTTCATCAAAAGCGGATATATTAAAGGCGTAAGGAGCCATTCGGGATTTATTAAAACAAAGTCGGGTAACTTGCTCGCTTTCTCAATCATTGCCAATAATTTTTCGTGCGAAGTAGGAAAGATAAATAACATCCATAAAGAGTTAATGATTAAAATAGCGGAAACTTTTTAATTACGCAGCCAAATCGCTTTTGTTAATAATGGTCTCAATTTCTTTTGCAAAAGAAGAAACAAAGTGCATTGCGGATTTAGGATCTGAAAATGTGTTTTTGATTTCCACCCACATTTGCGTCTTGTTTTGTTTGAACTGCATTTGCTTTGCATATTTATTTACAATCAACCTCATAACATCGGGAAAGCTATTTTGATAAAACTCTTCGTTATCTGCTTTGGGTAAACCGATGGTTATCAAGTCTTTAGAAATAATAATCTTTTCGAATAAGGCGTAGGAAGCATAAAAACGCATCTTCGCCGTTTCGGTCAATCGTTCAACTATTTCGGGAAGTTTTCCGAATTTGTCTTTCATTTCATCAATAATATCATCAATTTCTTCAATTTTAATGATTGAGAATAGCGAGGTGTAAAATCCAAGTCTGTCCGATTGCTCCGGCATGTAATATTCCGGAATACCGATTTCAAACCAAGTATCAATTTTAGGTTCGCTCTTAGCTTGTATTTTTGGAAGGTTTTCGAAAACGTCTCCGAACTCATCCCGCTTTAATTCTTCTACTGCTTCATCCAACAGTTTTAAATAAAGATCGAAACCAACCGAATCAATTACACCGCTTTGTTCGGTTCCCAACAAATTGCCGGCGCCCCGTATTTCCAAATCGCGCATAGAGAGATTGAATCCACCGCCGAGATCGGTATATTCTTCGATTGCTTGTAATCGCTTTACGGCTTTTTTTGTTATCGATTTTAACGAAGGAACAAGAAGATAAGCAAAAGCTTGCTTGTCCGAGCGGCCGACTCTTCCTCTTAATTGATGAAGTTCCGCCAAGCCGAATCTGTCCGCACGGTTTATAATTATCGTATTTACGCTGGGGATGTCGATACCCGATTCAATTATCTTTGTGGAAATAAGCATGTGGTATTTTTTCTGAAGAAATTCATGTATTACTTTTTCCAATTGGGAAGGCTTCATTTGTCCGTGTGCAATACCGATTTTTATTTCGGGTATGTGCCGTTGAATATAGTTTGCAATCTTTTCGATTGATTGAACACGATCGTGCACAAAATATATCTGTCCTCCACGTTTTATTTCGTCGAGCACATAATTCCTAACTTTTGATATTTCAAACCGCTCAACCTTTGTTGTTATAGGCTGTCTGTTTGGTGGCGGTGTTGTTATAATCGAAAGATCCCTTGCGCCCAACAAAGACATGTTAAGTGTCCGGGGAATTGGAGTTGCCGTTAAAGTTAATGTATCGACATTAACCCTTAATTGACGCAGCTTTTCCTTTGCCATTACACCAAAGCGGTGTTCCTCGTCTATTATCAACAACCCTAAATCTTTGAACTTAATATCCTTGGAAAGCAACCGGTGTGTTCCGATAACTATATCAATGGTACCAAGTTTTAAACCTTCTATAATTTTAGTCTGTTCTTTTTTTGATTGAAATCTTGAAAGAGCAGCAACCTTAACCGGAAATTGAGAAATACGATCCACAAAGGTGTTGTAATGTTGTTCCGCTAAAATGGTTGTTGGAACCAATAAGGCAACCTGCTTACCGTCGTTTACTGCTTTGAACGCAGCCCGCACTGCAATTTCTGTTTTGCCGAAACCAACGTCGCCGCAAACCAATCTGTCCATTGGGTTGGGTGATTCCATATCTTTTTTTACGTCCTCTGTAACTTTTGCTTGATCCGGAGTATCTTCGTAAAAGAAAGACGCTTCCAATTCCTTTTGCCAAACAGAATCTTTGCTGTATTGAATTCCCCTCGAAGATTTTCTTTTTGCATATAGTTTTATCAGCTCGCGGGCGGAGTCTTTGATTTTGGATTTAACTTTTTTCTTGGTGTTCTTCCATTCCTTGCTTCCCAAATTCGTAAGCTTTGGAGGGGCATTATCTTTGGAGGAAAACTTTTTAACCAATCCTAAATAATTCAAGTTGACATAAACGGCTCCGTTATCGGCATAAATAATTTTTATGCACTCTTGTTCCGTCATACCGATTTTTATTGTTTCCAATCCGGCATATTTCCCGATTCCGAAAAATTCATGAACGACAAAATCACCCCGTTTAATTGAGGCGAATTCCCGCATCTTCGATTTTTTACTTTTGTATTTGGAAACGATTCTTTGCCGGTAAGGCTTGTTGAATATCTGATAATCGCTTAAAACCAATTGTTTTGAAGCTGTTTCATAGAAGCCTTTGTTCAAAGCCAAAACCGTTACTCTAAGCTTGCCGGATTCTATAAATGTAGCAAAATCATCCTTGAATTCAGTTAAAAGATCAATTAAACGGTTCGACTGTATTTCATTTTCTGCAGTGATGGTAACAGTGTAGCCCTCGTTAATAAAGCGCTTTATTTGGTTGAATAAAACTTCAAAATTTGAATTGATTTCCGGAGCGGGGTGAAGATTTAAGTTTATACCTTTCTCCGGAATGTTTGTATCTTCAATAAGCCAAACGGCATTTTCTTCCAATAAAGAGGAAAGGCTTAAACCTTTTTCTTCCGGAATTAGCTCTTCGGTTTCCTCTTCGCCAATTTGATTGTCATATAATTCGTCGGCAAGTTCAGGTTCTATTTCATCTTCTGCATTCTTTTGACTTG
>CAZULK010000154.1:0-6246 GCA_964621225.1 uncultured Melioribacteraceae bacterium
GGATTGGGATAATTTTGAGAAAGTTCAAATTTATCGGCAATTATGTTTTCTCCATTTACATCCGTAAGTATAACATTTCTAACTTCTTTGAGTATCCAATTGTTCGGATCGAATGTTATTCCGGAGGGTTGTCCTTCCACTGTAAATGAAAACAATTCTTTATCCAATCCCGTAGTGAAAGCCTTAACTAATGTATCGCCCAATGCTGTTTGAATTTTTATCTCTACCGGCATAGTGAAATATTTCGGGGTTCCCCGTTTTGTTTGTTTAATATTTACATCAACTTGATATAAGTCGTTACCCAAGTTTGAATAACCCCATTCAACGGTGTAAATCGGGTAGAGTTCGCCGTATATCCATTCTTGGAAGAAATAATTCAAATCCATTCCGCTTACTCTTTCCGCAACTGCTTGAAAATCTTCAGTTACGGCAACGCCATATTTCACTTTCGGATCATTAGCGTATTCATACATAATTTGATAAAACGTTTCGCTTCCTACAATTCCTCTTAACATATGTAATACTACGGCTCCTTTGGCATAACTTCTGGCACCGTTGAATATTTGTCCCACACTATTAATATTTTGTACCCATATGGAACCGCTGGCTCTTTTTGCCGATGACATTTCACCGCCAATTTTATTTTTGTAGGCGTTCATTCCTGAAGTTGCTTCCAAATAAACTGCTTCCAGATAAGTGGCAAAACCTTCGTTAAGCCAGATGTGATGCCAATCTTTGCATGTTATCATATCACCGAACCATTGGTGTGCCAATTCGTGGGAAATAAGGTCTCTGCCGAAACTTACAATTGAGGTGATAGTTTGATGTTCCATGCCGCCGCCCCAACCAAATTGGGCATGACCGTATTTCTCTTTGTAAAAGGGATAGATGCCAAATTTATCGGAGAATACACTCAACATATCAACAGTTTTATCCAGTTGGGCTTTTGCTCCGGTTGTTAAATCTTCCGGAAAAATATAGTGGTCAACAGTCATTGAATCCTTGCCCGAATCGAAATAAAACTTGTTTTGATAGAGTTCATAATTCGTTATCGCCATTGAAATTAAATATTGTGCAATAGGGTAGCGGTGTTTCCATTTATAAGTTTTTGTCCCGTCTTTATTATCAAGCGTTTCTACCAGTGTACCGTTTGATACTCCTATTAAATCATTCCTGACGGTAATCCATACATCGCACGAATCAACTTTGTCTGCCGGTGTATCTTTTACAGGGAACCAATCGCTTGCGCCGTAAGGTTCACTCAATGTCCAAATTAACGGATGTCCGTTGTGGGATGAAAATTCAAAACTTCCAAAACCCGAACTTCCCGGGATGCCATTGTAGTAAACGTCGACTGAAAATTTATCATTTAAATTCAATGTATCGGTCAATTCGATATTCAACTTATCCGAATTGTGAATAACACTAACTTTTCCTCCTTTGTACAGGACTGAATCGACGTTAAGCACATCTTGTAAGTCCAAAAAGAAATTGGTTAAATTATCTTCCAAACTTTTCCCCTCAACTCTAACCATTCCCGAAATGTTTCTTGGTGAAGAGGTTACAGTTACATTTAGCCAACAATAAGTTACGTCAATCGTAGGATCTCCGGGATACTGAATTGGGCTGAAAGGATTAGCTTTAGAAAATAAATTTTGTTTTCCAAGTGCGCATTCATGCTCTTGTGCATTCATGCTAAATGAAGTAAACAATAGGATAAATAACAGTCGGAATAATTTCATTTAATCTTCTCCAATAAAAATTATTAAACGTTTCGAATTAAGACGATTCTTACGGTTCGATGTTCAGAAATTAATTATAAAAGGTGAAATAAAAAAACCGCCCTTTCGGACGGTTTCTACTAATCAATCGAGGGTTATTATGAGGAGTATATCAAACTAAATGAAATAAAAAGCTCATTAAAATACCTGCAGCAACAGCAGAACCAATTACTCCGGCTACATTCGGCGCCATTGCATGCATCAAAAGGTGATTGGATGGGTCTTCTTTCAATCCTAATGTTTGTACAACACGTGCACTATCGGGGACAGCCGAAACACCTGCAGCTCCAATCATCGGATTGAGCTTGTCTTCATCTTTCAAAAACAAATTCATAACTTTTGCGAATAATACACCGCCGGCGGTTGCAACGGCAAAAGAAATTGCACCGAGTATAAAAATAAAAATCGATTGAGGTGTTAAAAATGTTGTGGCTTGTGTGGATGCGCCCACGGTTACTCCCAATAATATTGTAACAATATCTATCATCGATTTACTTGCCGTATCCGCTAGCCTTTTAGTAACGCCGCTTTCCTTCAATATATTTCCGAAGAAGAGCATTCCCAATAATGGAAGAGCTCCCGGAGAAATGAAAGTTGTTAAAATCATACCGACAATCGGGAAAATCATTTTTTCGGTTTTCGAAACCGCTCTGGGAGGTTTCATTTTAATTTTTCTTTCCTTTTCGCTGGTGAGTAGTTTTATTATTGGCGGTTGAATAACGGGAACGAGTGCCATATATGAGTAAGCTGCTATTGCAATTGCCCCTATAAGTTCAGGAGCTAATTTTGAAGAAAGAAATATTGCAGTAGGTCCGTCTGCACCTCCAATAATGCCGATAGCTGCTGCTTGATTCTGAGTGAAGCCAAGAGCCAAAGCACCCATAAATGTTGCAAAGATTCCTATCTGTGCGGCAGCTCCAAGCAACATCAATTTCGGGTTTGAAAGCAAAGCCGAAAAATCGGTCATTGCTCCGATGCCTAAAAATATTAGAGGGGGATAAATGCCTTTTAGAACGCCGTAATATAAGTAGTTCAGTACACTTCCTTCTTCGTAAATCCCAAGATTCAATCCGACATTTTCGAGAAAAGGAATGTTTCCTATGATTATTCCAAAGCCTATCGGTACTAATAGGAGTGGTTCATAATCTTTAGCGATTGCTAAATAAAGGAAAACCAGTCCGACAATTATCATTATGATGTGTCCGGTGGTTACATTGGCAAAACCCGTGAATTTATAGAATTGGTATAAGCCTTCCATATTAATCTCCGATCTCCACTAAAACATCACCTTCCAAAACCGAATCTCCTGGATTCACCTTTATTGATTGGATTCTTCCTTCTCTGTCGGCTTTTATATTATTTTCCATTTTCATTGCTTCCATTATAAGCAGATCGTCACCGGCCTTAACTATGTCGCCTTGTTTTACCTTTATTTCCAGAATGGTTCCGGGCAAAGGAGCTTTAATAGCTTTTGTTAATGCTATTCCCGGCTTTGTTGTTTTGGCTCTGTCTGCTTCCAAGGATGGAACTGATTTTTTCCTTACCAGCTTAGGTGTTTTGCTTTGCTTTACTTCTTTGTGAATCTCTACTTCGTAAGGTGTTCCGTTAACTTCTATTTCCGCAATGTTATCTTCGATATTGCGAATTTCAACGTCGTACTTGTTTCCTCTTATAGTAAACTTAAATTTTTTCATTTTACCGTCTCAATTTATTTGGGAATTCACGGAGGCTATATATTTTTGAACTCCAAGGTGAATAAGGTCTTTGTACTTTCTTTATTGTTAAAATAGTATTTTCCAAGTCATGAGCTTCTTCGAAATGAAGATGTAATGCCATTGCAATTGCCGCTGTAACTTCTCCGGGAATATCGAAAGGATCCTTTTCTTCTTTGGATTCACCTTTCTCCCTGGCTAGTTTCTTTTTGATGTTCAGCGATAATAATTTTGATAGATTCATCAATATTATTGCTAACAGCAAAAGAGCAACAAAAACAACTACATAGCCCACAACACTTATATATATTGAATTACCTTCGAATGCCCTTGAGATATCAAAAGTCAAGTGATTCAAAGGAGTGTCGGCACTATTTGCAAGTGTATCTTTTGCCGTTGTCAGAGTATCCGATATATTTATTAAAGTATCTTGCATTGTTATCCTACAATGGAATATTAGAATGTTTTTTAGGTGGATTCTGATCTTTTTTAGTTGCCAACATTTGCAATGCTCTAATAATTCTGAACCTTGTGTTTCTCGGTTCAATTACATCGTCTATGTAGCCGTATTTTGCTGCAACGTATGGGTTGGCGAATTTTTCTTTATATTCTTTTTCCTTTTCTTCCATGAATTTAGCTCTTTCTTCCGGGTCTTCAATAGCCCTAATATCTTTTGCATGAAGAACTTCGATTGCACCTTTGGGACCCATAACTGCAATTTCTGCTGTTGGCCAAGCATAGTTTATGTCGCCTCTTAAATGTTTGGAACTCATTACATCATAAGCTCCGCCGTAGGCTTTTCTCAAAATGATCGTTATTTTCGGAACGGTTGCTTCTCCGTAGGCATAAAGTAATTTTGCACCATGTAATATTATTCCGCCATATTCCTGTGCTGTTCCGGGTAAAAATCCGGGAACATCAACTAACGTAACCAAAGGAATATTGAATGCATCACAGAACCTCACAAATCTTGCCGCTTTTCTGGAAGCATTTATATCCAATACTCCCGCCAAGTAATTCGGCTGGTTAGCAACTATACCTACAGAAACACCGTTAAACTTTGCAAATCCTGTAACAATGTTTGGTGCGTAATTTCTTTGGACTTCCAAAAATTCACTATAGTCAACAACTGCGGTAATCACTTCTTTTACATCGTAGGGTTTGTTCGGATTCTCCGGAATAATTTCATTCAAAGAATCTTCAAGTCTGTCAATCGGGTCATCGCAAACACTTAGCGGAGGATCTTCCAAATTATTCTGCGGTAAGTAGCTGAGCAGTTTTCTGATTAGTAGAATTCCTTCTTCTTCATCCTCTGCAACAAAATGGGTAACACCCGATTTGGTTGAATGAATCGAAGCGCCGCCAAGGTCTTCTTCCGTTACTTGTTCGCCGGTAACAGTTTTAACAACTTTGGGACCGGTAACGAACATATAACTTGTCCCTTTTGTCATTATCGTAAAATCTGTAAGAGCGGGGGAGTAGACAGCTCCACCGGCACAAGGTCCAAATATTGCTGAAATTTGTGGAACAACTCCCGAGGCAAGAATATTTTTTTGAAATATATCGGCATATCCACCCAGAGATTTAACCCCTTCTTGAATTCTCGCCCCACCGGAATCGTTTATTCCAATGATTGGAGCTCCCATCTTCATTGCTTTATCCATTACCTTGCAAATTTTTTGAGCGTACATCTCGGAAAGGGATCCGCCGAAAACGGTGAAATCTTGAGAGAAGACATAAACCAATCTTCCGTCAATTGTTCCGTATCCTGTAACAACTCCGTCGGAAAGGAAAGTTTTCTTTTCCAATCCGAAGTCGTGCGAGCGGTGGGATACGAACATGTCGAATTCTTCAAAACTTCCCTCGTCCAACAACATTTCAATTCTTTCCCTGGCTGTATATTTACCTTTTGCATGCTGGGCTTCGATTCTCTTTTCTCCACCTCCCAGTCTTGCCTGTTCCCTCAGTTGCATTAATTTTTTAATTTTATCATCTATTGCCATTACATCTCCGTGCAATTACTTGTTCTTGTTTTCACAAAATTCGGTTAGAACACCATTAGTTGATTTAGGATGAAGGAATGCAATGTCCAAACCTTCGGCACCTTTTCTCGGCTTTTTGTCTATTAGTCTAACTCCTTTATTCTCTACTTCGGCTAAAGCTTCATCAATATTTTCAACTGCAAAGGCAATGTGGTGAACGCCTTCCCCTTTCTTATCGATGAACTTTGCAATTGGTCCGTCTTCCGAAGTGGATTCGAGTAATTCAATTTTAGTATCTCCTACTTGGAAGAATGCGGTTTTAACTTTTTGATCTTCAACTTCTTCTATGTTGTAACACTTCAATCCGAGTACATTCTCGTAATATTCAATTGAAGATTGAAGGTCTTTTACCGCAATGCCTATGTGTTCAATTTTTTTAATTTCCATTTTATCTCCCGATAAAAAATGCATGAAATACAATTTACGTGCCAATATAATAAATTGTTCTGATACAATATTATTAATAGAACAACAACTCGTTTCTCTCAAAGAGAGATAATTTTAAAGTTTTATTCTCATTTTTTGGAATTAGCCAAAAGAAGAAAATGTAAATTCTTAAAAAATTTTCTTGACAAAAATAGACGAATGCTATACTTTTACGTCTCAAATTTTGATGTTCTTTTACACTCCACGTTAGCTCAATGGTAGAGCATGCGGCTGTTAACCGCAGGGTTGTAGGTTCGAGTCCTACACGTGGAGCAAAATAAAACC
>CAZULK010000155.1:0-6245 GCA_964621225.1 uncultured Melioribacteraceae bacterium
TATCTAAATTATGCCTGAGTAGGACTTGAACTCGCTCACTTGTGCAACAGACTCTCCGGCCGTGGGTTTATAAAACATTTAAACGGCAAAGGTGTAAATCCTATCTTATCAGCATCATTTTCTTTGTTTGATTTATGTTTTTATTCATCAAACTAACTGATATATTATAAAAATATATCCCGCTACTTAAATTCGAAGCATTAAAATTAATTTGATGCAAGCCAGCATTTTGGTATTCATTTACCAAAGTCGTTACTATATTTCCCAATAGATCAAAGACTTCTAATCGTACAAATGCATTCTGTGGGAGTGAGTAGTTAATTACAGTACTGGGATTAAATGGGTTCGGATAGTTTTGGAATAATTCAAATTTTCCAGGTATTGTTTCTCCATCATTTTCAACATTTGTAATTGGATTAAAATTAAATTTAACCCAGTCAGTTCTCCAATCTACAGTGTCGGCTTCAAATACCATTATTGGTAATCCCCTCCTCAATCCGGAACTAGGATTAATAATTTCGGCTTCAAGGAATGTGAGGCTATCCAAATTCGACTTTACGATTATACTTGTATCCGTATTTACAAATTCCATTTTAAATTTATGATATTCCTGCTCCTTGACTTTTATCGAATCCCCGGTTAAAATAAAAGCATCATGATCTTCCGGGAATGCATCGTTATATCCAATGAACACACTGTCTTCTATGAACATTGTAACAATGTAATGATTTCCATTGACACGGGCAGCTCCCGAAAATCCTCGTACTTCTCCGGTAGCCCAAGATTCAAAATATCCATCTTCGAATGGATTAACCGGCGGAACAACCCAAATGGTTCCGGTTGAAATATTTTCCGGATCTTCGTTCATTAGCGAAAGGTGCAATTCTCCCCCGTTAAATTCGACAGTGGTATAATCATTTATTACGAACCATCCTTTCCCATTATTATTAAAATCTTCTTTATAATTACTTGGGAAACCTAGAGGTTCATATTTAATTTCAGCCGAATCTACTTCAACATATTGCTGATCACCCCATATGTAAATACCACTTAATCCCTGGCTCATAATCGGATCGATATTGATAATCGGAGTCGAATAATTAATTGAATCTGCAAAAGTTAATTCAACTCTGTATGCCGTATCTTCATTGGCAATGCTGAAGTTCCAGTTACTTATGTTCTGCATTGCAGGAATATTTAACTTTTTTGTAAAGACGTGGTACTCAACCGGATCGTCATGATTTTTAAAGATTACGTTAATTGAATCACCTTCAATAAAAGTAGCAATGTACGAATTACCGGATGCTTTAAATAAAGCAATTCCCTGAGCTAAAAACTTAAAATCATAAAGCGATATTTCCACGTCACCAACAGAACCAATTTGTGGGATAAAAACTGATTCGTTATTCGGACCTTGCATTGGACCTTCAACAATTAACTTCGATTCTCTTTCATAAAATATCGATCTATCCGTTGCTGCAAACCACCCAGAGACATCCCCGTCATTAAATCCATCTTGAAAAATATTTTGAGAATAGGAAAATGTGAATGAGCCGAATAATAATAAAACCAGAAATGATATTTTTCTGTTCATAACACCTCCTATTTAAATCGAATAAAAAAAATATAATTTTTCCCAAAACATTTCAATTGAAAAAAAATTAAAATCCATTAATCATTTAAGTTCGAATTCCTTAATTGACTTTATAAGTTGAATATAGTAGTATAGACAAGCTTAATTTAAAAGAAATTGCAATTAGGAGAGGAAATGGAATTTTTAAAAACTTTAGGTATCGAAGACAAAAATTTCGGTGCTTCCACGGGACTAAAATGGTTCGAAACCACTGATCAAGGTGAACTGGAAGTAAAAAGTCCTGTCGACGGGAAAGTTATAGCATCAGTATATTTAGCCAGCGAAGAAGATTACGATCAAATTGTAACTCAAGCACATGCGGCATTCCGGGAATGGAGAAAAATTCCCGCACCAAAGCGTGGTGAGGTAGTTCGTCAAATAGGTCATGCATTGAGGGAATACAAAGAACCTCTAGGGATGTTGGTTTCCTACGAAATGGGAAAATCAATTCAAGAAGGTTTAGGTGAAGTTCAAGAGATGATTGACATTTGTGATTTTGCTGTTGGCCAATCCCGCCAATTATACGGATATACCATGCAATCGGAAAGAGCAAAACATAGAATGTATGATCAGTATCATCCGTTAGGGGTTGTAGGGATTATTACAGCATTCAATTTCCCGGTAGCAGTTTGGGCCTGGAATGCAATGATAGCAACAGTTTGCGGTGACGCAAATCTTTGGAAACCCTCTTCCAAAGTTCCGTTAACTGCAATTGCCGTTCAAAAAATATTGAAAAAAGTTATCGAAGAAAATAATTTACCGGAAGGACTTTTTTCTCTGGTCATCGGAAGAGGTTCTTCGGTTGGGGAAAAACTTCTTAACGATAAGAGAATTCCTCTTGTTTCTATTACCGGTTCTACAGCTGTGGGTAGACATGCAAATGAAGTAATCGCGAAAAGATTCGGTAAAACGATTCTTGAATTGGGAGGAAACAATGCCATCATTATTACACCCGATGCTGATCTTCAGATGGCAATCCCGGCAATAGTATTCGGTGCGGTAGGAACAGCCGGACAAAGATGCACAACAACAAGAAGACTTATAATTCACGAAAGTGTTTATGATAAAGTAAAAGAATCGTTATTGAAAGCTTACGCTTCTTTGAAAATCGGTTCCCCAATGGATGAATCAAATCATGTTGGTCCTCTTGTAGATAAAGCAGCAGTGGCAATGTTCAAAAATGCCTTAAAGCAAGTAGAAGAGGAAGGCGGAAAAGTAATCTATGGCGGAAAGGTTCTCGAAGGAGAAGGATATGAATCCGGCTGCTATGTAGTACCTGCAATTGCAGAAGCGGAAAATCATTTTAAGATTGTTCAAGAAGAAACTTTCGCTCCAATACTTTACCTTATCAAATACAGCGGTGCTGTAAACAATGCAATTGAAATTCACAACGATGTTGTACAAGGATTATCTTCAGCAATATTCACAAATAATTTGAGAGAAGCAGAAGAATTCTTAAGCGCGTGGGGATCCGATTGCGGAATAGCAAATGTAAACATCGGTACTTCCGGTGCGGAAATCGGTGGTGCGTTCGGTGGCGAAAAAGAAACCGGCGGCGGAAGAGAATCCGGTAGTGATGCATGGAAAGCTTATATGCGCAGACAAACCAATACAATTAATTTCGGTACGGAACTTCCTCTTGCACAAGGAATAAAATTCGAAATATAAATTATCAACTACTTACCAATCCCCTCTTTGCGAGGGGATTTTTTTTATTTAATCTCTATAAATTTTAATTCACTTCTCGGTTTGGTAAAATATTCAACAATCAGGTCAACAGCCTTTCTTTGTCCCTCCCATGCTAATAGTTCTTTCGCTTTTCCGGCATCACACCAAACGTACTCGGTATGTTCTTCGGAAAGTTTTACTTCGGTATTTCCCACTTCAGTGGCAAAAACGGGTACCATACAAATTTCATCCTTTTCTTGTGAATAGAATGAATTAACTCGAGGAACCACCCACATTTTAAGTGGCTTTAATCCAGTTTCCTCTACTATCTCCCTTTTGGCGGCTTCAAAGGCTTTCTCGTTGCTATTTATTCGCCCTGTAACCATTTGCCAAAGTTTTGGATAAATTTCTTCGGATGATCTCTTTAAGAGTAAAAATTTCAATCCGGAATTCTCACGAATAAAAATATGTGCTTCAATTAAGTATGATACAATATTCATTTAATTATCTCCTGATTAAAAATAAGCACGTGCTTCTGCACGGAAAGAATGAATGATTCTATTTCCGCCTTGTTTTCTTCCCAAATAATTCATAGAAGCCTGAAGATTATTTGCAAATCTATAATCGAGTTGCACTCTCCCCAAATAATTCTTCCCCAATGCATTACCGCGTGTAATTTCGAATGGGATATAGTTATCTTCGGTATTGGAAATTAACTCCCTTCTTTCCAATTCAATTCGTAATCTTCCTTTGCTTAAAAAAGCAAAAGTAAATCTTAACAGTTGTGAATTAAGATCAATCACAGTTGGTTTTGCCGGAAAAGCATCTTCGGTTGTAGCTGCTTTTATCTGAAAACCAACTTCAATTGCATTTGCCGGACGATAGGAAAAGTCACTTACAAATTCTTTGGTGAATATCTCCCTACTCCTTTTCGATACGGCCGGAGAAACGTTATTGTCGGTTATGAAATTAATATCAGTTTGATTGTTTATTTCTTCAACCATTCTGAATTTCATTCTGAAATTATTCAATCTGTAATAACTGCGTGATAAACCACTTGAATATTGGTTCAAATTTTTTCGTTCTTGGAATCTTATTCTGAATGACAATTCCCTGTTCCGTTTTAGAATATATAAATCATGCTGCTGAAATTGTGAACCGTTTAATGTTGTTGAATCGTTCAACAATGAGGAAGAATTCATTAAATAAATTTTTCTTAATTCGCTCTCCTCACTTTTTTCGTCAATTCTAACCACCGATTCCGTGGACAGAGAAGATAATATTTTTCCCCAAATGGATTTTTCTTTCGTTAATCTTTCGAAATTTAATCTCCACCTGAAATTTGTTTTCAATGTTATTACCGGGAATAATTCATCCGTCGGAATTGTTGTTAAAATATAATCTGCATCGTAAATACTTTGTTCGAATTCCTCTTCGTCTGCAATCCCGTTATTGTTCAAATCACCCAAATAAATATAGTTTCCCGTTCCAACAGGAACGCGGACGAATACTTTCTCCAATTTCGATGTTCTTTCCGTAGCTGTTTGGTAAAAAATATTTCCCGTAAAAAATTTATCGAATAAATTGAAACGGTTGTCACTCCTGAACAAAATTGTTTGGTTATCCAGTTTTGATGATGTTGCGAACCCGGAATTGAACTTTTTATTTCTTACAGTAATATCCAAATTGGCTCTTAAAGATTTGCCCGGCGTATAATTTAAAGCCAAAATCTCAGATCTTGCAATCGATTCACGAAACAAAATTCCATTGATAGGAAAATGTTCTTCCCTGTATGAATATTTAGCACTCAAATTGAAGTGCTTTCCCGAAAGTAAACTTAATTTTGGAATCAATTCAATATACCGCAAACTTGAATTAAACAGTGAATCGGTGGATTCTCCTTCAATTTTATTTTCATATAAATAATCCAATCCGGGTTCTATTCCCCAAATATTAAAATTAAACGAACCAACACTCCTAATCCAATCTGTATTGACTAATCCCAAGGAGCTGTTTACGATATCCAAATTCAAACTTCCATTAATGCCATTCAAATTATTAATATCAAGCGTAGAATTAATTCGCTTTGAATTAAATCTATCCCCTTTGTTTACTCTACCGTAAGTAGAATTCAGAGCAATTCGATCATCGGGAAGATAACTCAAATTAATTTCCGTCAATGATTCGTTTGAATTTGTTACAGAGGGAATGTTGTAATCCCTATTATATTCAATAGAGTTTATTCTGTCAATTGAACTGAATTTTTTATCTATATATCTATGTCGTATATTAAGGCCGAATTTACCCAAATCTTTATTGAAAAGATTAACTGACCTTTGCGGCATTCCCATTGTTAAATTGGCTGCATAACCGTAGTTGTTCTCATCATCAAGATTACTAAATCTATTTTTATCATAATTGCTACCGGCTAATTCAGCACCTATCTCAATACCATTCCATTCAGATTTTAACAATATGTTTGCGATGTCATGTCTTTCCGGCATGGGAATAAAATACAACGGGAGATAATCTCCTCTACCTATTCCGACAAACTTAAAATTTCCCGTACTTATTTTTTTATAATCACCTTCACCAATTCCAACATAATTAAATACTACATTATAAATTGAATTAGTACTTCCCGGTGCAAATAAATAATATGAGTAATTTTTGTTATTGATAACAGTATCTATCTTAGTGTAAATTCCTTTTCTAACTCCGTTAGAATCCGGCTCTACCAAAGTTACTCCTGAGCGAACAGCTTTATTTCTATCGTTTCCTGCCAACATTAAAATATTCTTATCTTCTTCCGATAAAATCAAATCGACCGGGTTATCTTGATTATCCCTCTCGGTAATATATGAAGCGGAAATGGATAAACGGTTTTTAATGATTTCAGTTTTATTTTTGAATGCAAAAAAACTCCGTTGATATCTTCTATCCG
>CAZULK010000156.1:0-6243 GCA_964621225.1 uncultured Melioribacteraceae bacterium
GACTCAACGGTTTTCAAGACCGCCGCATTCAACCACTCTGCCACCCCTCCGATATAGATCGGACTGAAAAATTTTCAAAATTTGAAGCGAAATTATAAGAATTTTATTCCTCATTAGCCAAATTATTTTTTCTCTTTCCCATTTTTAATATCTTGCAGCCTTAATTAAGAGGTTTCGTTGAAGAAAAAATTATTTACTTTTATTGCAGTTTTATTACCGCTTGTAACAATTATTATTGCGGAAATTATTCTACGCGCTGCCGGTTACGGCTCGGATTACTCCACTTTCGTGCAAATTTCAAAAGAACTCCCCGACCATCTTTTTCTTAATCCCAAACTACCGGAAAAATATTTCGGGGATATTCCAAACAGACCTTCGGTCATTCCGGACGGATTTCTGAAAGAGAAAAAAGAAAAAAGTTTTAGGGTTTTTGTATTTGGCGGAAGTTCCACTGCGGGATGGCCTTTCATACCGAATGTTTCTTTTTCCCGTGCGTTAAAAAGAAGATTGGAGATTTTATATCCTTCGGTCTATTTCGAAGTTGTTAATTGCGGTATCTCCGCGGTTAATTCTTATACAGTCCGGGATATTATTGATGATGTTATTGAGCAGAAACCCGATTTAACAATTTTTTATTTAGGACATAATGAGTATTATGGTGCATATGGAGCTGCATCCACAAGCGGCGCCGGAGGATCGATATTCCTCAAAAATTTAATATTGAATCTGAAAGATTACAGATTGGTTCAACTCGTTCAAAATGTGATTGGCTCTGTTGCTAATTTGTTTGCAAGCGATAAAAAGCAAAGCGGAACTTTGATGTCCACTATGATAGGAGAGCAATCCGTCCCGATCGACTCGGAAATATTTAACGAAGGCATTGAGCAATTCAATTCGAACATGCAATATATTTTGAATGAATTGAAGGAAAGTAATGTAAATACAATATTATGTACAGTCACTTCCAATTTGATGCAAGAGCCTCTCGATTATTTGAGTACGGGAAAAGAAACACCGGCTTTGCAGAAATATAACGAAGCAATGGATGATTTATCCGGGAACACAAAGGCAGCCAAACAGAAATTTATCCGGGCTAAGGAATTGGATGCGTTAAGATTCCGCGCACCGGAAAAGATCAACGAAATTCTCTCACAATTGTCGGTAAAGAATAATATTCCGTTGATAAAAGTAGATTCAATTTATGAACAATTATCACCAAACGGAATTCCGGGGGAAAATTTATTCGTGGATCATCTTCATCCCAAAATTGAGGGACACGAAATCATATCGGAATATGTTTACAATAAAATTGTAGAAGAAGCGTTTATCCCTTTCAGCGTTGAAAGAAAAATGGACGAAGATAAACTGGAGCGATTGTTGAACTCCAACAGACCATTCACAAAAGTGGATTCTATATTCACTCAACTAAGATTAAAAACATTGTTGAATTCTTTCCCTTTCACTCCCGACAAAAAAGCTGCACCGATAATGAACTTCAAACCAAAAGACGAGATAGAAAAAATAGCATACGCTCTTTATCTTCACAAACTCAGCTGGGAAAAGGCACATTACAAAGCCGCGGATTTTTATTATTCAAAAAAAGAATACGTAAAATTTTTGAAAGAGATGTACACTTTGATAGAAGACAAACCGTTTGACGGTTCGGCGTATGTTTATGCGATTGATAAACTGATGAAAATAAAAGCGCTCCCTTTGGTTTATCCGGTTCTGAAAAAATTACATTTCTATTATCCAAGCGAATATACCACAAAAAGATTGGGATATGTAGCTTTCAGATTGGGTGATTTGAACAATGCGGAAAAATATATTTCAATGTATTTAACTTATAATTCGAAGGATGCAAATGCATATTATGATCTTGCGGGTGTGTATATCAAAAAGAATGAATTATACAAAGCGCGTGCCGCATTGCGTAGCTGCTTGAATATTGATAAATCGAATAAAGACGCAGCAAGGTTATTCAATCAAATAAATAATTACTTGGAAAGGAACGCTAAATGAAAAAATTAATTCTTTTATTTGTTGCTGTATGTTTGTTTTCTTGTGCGGAAAGCGGAATGAAAAGCAAAGTGCCAGGTTGGGCTAAAAAAGCCGTTTGGTATCAGATATTCCCCGAAAGATTCAATAACGGAGATAAAAACAACGATCCTACTACAGAAGATATTAAAGGTGTATGGCCGTACGAAATACCGGAAGGATGGCAAGTTCACCCTTGGACGAGCGATTGGTATAAACTTCAACCGTGGGAAGAAAACGGACACGGATTTTATTGGAACGCGGGTGTAAGACGCTACGGCGGCGATTTGCAAGGCGTGATTGATAAATTGGATTATCTCGATAATCTTGGCATTAATGCAATTTATCTCAATCCAATTTTTGAATCGAACTCTTTGCACAAATACGATGCAACTATGTACAGGCATGTGGATAATAACTTCGGACCCAACCCGGAATTGGATAAAAAAATATGGAATGCCGAAAATCCGTTGGACGAAACCACTTGGAAGTGGACTACTGCGGATTCATTATTCCTAAAATTGTTGGATGAAGCACACAAAAGGAATATCAAGGTAATTATTGACGGAGTGTTCAATCATGTCGGTACTCTCTTTTGGGCATTTCAGGATGTTGTAAAGAACCAGGAAAAGTCGAAGTTCAAAGATTGGTTTACTATCACCAAATTTGACGATCCTTCAACGGAAAAAAATGAATTTGATTACGAGGGTTGGATTGGAATTAAAAGCTTACCGGAATTCAGGGAAGACGAAAACGGAATAGTTAAAGGTCCGCGGGAACATATTCATAAAATTGTGAAAAGATGGATGGATCCCAACGGCGACGGAGATCCTTCCGACGGAATAGACGGCTGGAGGCTTGACGTTGCCGAAATGGTTAATCATAACTTTTGGAAAGAATTCAGGAAGTGGGTAAAAGGCATTAATCCCGATGCCTACATAACCGGAGAAGTATGGTGGGAAGATTGGAAAGTAAATAAAATGTTTAACGCTGCTCCTTGGCTGCAAGGCGATCAATTCGATGCGGTAATGAATTACAGATTTACCAGGGCATTGAAAAGATTTGTATCCGATAATAAAATCGGTATCGGTCCGGACGGGTTTATCGATTCTCTATTCAATCAATACAGAGATTACGATAGGGATAATGTGTTGGTTATGATGAACCTTTTGGGAAGTCACGATACCGAAAGGCTTTCTTCTATGATTGTCAATCCCGATATATGGTACGACCACGGAGCAATACCCACGGAAGATAACAATTGGGACGTACGGAAGCCAAATGAAATTGAAAGGGCAAAACAGAGATTGATGGTTGGAATACAAATGACATTGCCGGGCGCTCCTCATGTTTATTATGGTGAGGAAGCGGGCATGTGGGGCGGCGATGACCCCGACGACCGGAAACCGATGGTGTGGCCCGAATTCAAATACGAAGACGAAACTCATCATCCATTCGGTAAAGAAAGACCGGCGGACAAAGTGGAATTCGACAATAATCTTTTCGGATGGTACAAAAAAATGATTCATATCCGGAGGATGAACGAGGAATTGTCTTTGGGTGAAATTGAATTCAAGGTTGTCTCTGAAGAGAAAAAAGTCCTTAGCTACAAACGCTTATACCTTGGCAGTGAATGCTTAATTGTAGTAAATAATAATAAGAACAAATTTATTATTCCTCATTTGGCTTTTTTCGAATTGGGAGGAAAAGTTAAAGACTTGGTTACTAATAAAATTTACAATTCCGTTGACGGGATTGAAATGGAACCTTACCAGATAATGGTTTTCAAGGTAACCGAATAATTTAAGGGAGTGTCTGAAAAATGAATTTGTGTTTGAACCCACAGATTCAAATGTGGGTTTTTAATTTAAAACAATACATTGCATAACGGCTTTAACTGTTTTATTTCTTTTGAGACACCCCCTTTTTCTTTTACATAAAATATCTTTTTTAATTATCAAGTTGAAGAATATATTTATTAACCATTTATTTACGCCCGGAATTTTTGTAATTACAGAAGCGGAGATTATATGAACATTGTTGAACATATTGCAGATGAATTAAATCTTAAATCACGTCAAATTGAAACAGTACTTAATTTATTCAACGAAGATGCAACCATTCCATTCATTGCCAGATACAGAAAAGAACATACAGGTGGATTGGACGAAGAGCAGCTCCGCGATATTGAGGAAAAATATAATTATTTAACGCTGCTGGAAAGCCGAAAAGAAACTATATTAAAAAGCATTGAAGAACAGGGTAAACTTACCGATGAATTAAAAGCTAAAATTTTAGGTGCTCAAAAATTGCAGGAAGTGGAAGATTTATATCTACCATACAAACCGAAACGTAAAACAAGGGGAACGGTAGCAAAAGCAAAGGGATTGGAACCTTTGGCTTTATTTATTTTGGAGAACCCCGCATTCGACGGAGACTTTACCGGGAAACTTGAGGAATTTGTTGATTCTGAAAAAGGCGTTAATACAACTGAAGAAGCTCTAAACGGTGCCAAGGATATTATTGCCGAAATGATTTCCGATGATGCGGAAATAAGAAAAATTGTTCGTGAGTTCCTTAGCTCCGAATCTCTGTTTACCTCCAAAAGAGTTTTACAGCCGGGTGAATCGGAAGAAAATATGCAGAAAGATAATTACGAAATTTATCATGATTTCAGAGTTGATATAAAAAACATAAAGCCGCATCAAATTCTTGCAATCAACAGAGGAGAAAGGGAGAAGTTTTTAAGGGTCGGATTGGATTTTGATAAAGATGAAATTTTGAAGGAAATTTATAAAAACTTTGTTAAGGAAAGTTCAAATTTTGAAGAAATATTGCGGGACACAGTTGAGGATTCGTTCAATAGATTGATTTATCCTTCCATTGAAAGGGAGATCAGAAAAGAGTTAACTCAAAAAGCAGATGAGCATGCGATAGAAATATTTGCGTCAAACTTACGGCAGTTACTGCTTCAACCGCCAATTATGGGTAAAATGATAATGGGTATCGACCCCGGTTTTGTAAGCGGATCCAAAGTGGCAGTAATAGATACAACGGGAAAATATTTGGAAGGTGCAACTATTTATCCGCATCCTCCACAGAAGAAAATGGAAGATGCGAAAAAAACTGTCGCTGCATTTGTTAAAAAATATAATGTTCAATTAATTGCTATCGGCAACGGAACAGCGAGCCGCGAAACCGAGTTGATGATTGCTGAATTGATAAAGGAAGAAAATCTCGATTGCCATTATTTGATTGTTAGTGAAGCTGGTGCATCGGTCTATTCGGCATCTAAATTGGCAAAGGAAGAATTCCCCGACTTGGAGGCAAGTCAAAGAGGAAATATTTCCATTGCCCGCCGCGTTCTGGATCCACTTGCGGAATTAGTGAAAATTGATCCCAAGTCGATAGGCGTTGGACTTTATCAGCATGATGTCGATCAAAAATTGCTTTCAAAAAAATTGGACGATGTAGTAATAAGTTGTGTTAATTATGTAGGTGTTGATTTAAATACTGCCTCGGCATCTTTATTAACTTATGTATCCGGATTAAACAAAAGATTGGCAAACTCTATAGTGAAATACAGGGAAGATAAAGGTAGATTTAATAATAGAAAAGAATTACTAAATGTTTCGGGAATCGGCGAAAAAGCATATGAACAATGTGCGGGATTTTTGAAAATCCAGAAGGGAGAGAATCCGCTCGATAATACATTCATTCACCCGGAATCTTACGAAGCCACACAAAAGCTTTTGGATTTAGCAGGAATTAAACCCACGGAAATTTCTTCCAAAGGGGCTATGATAGAACTGGTTGTAAGGAATAAAGGTTATGAAAATATTGCCGGGGAAATTGGCGTTGGAGTGCCGACCTTAATGGATATAGTAGAAAATCTGAAAAAACCAGGCAGGGATCCGAGGGAAGAGATGCCCAAACCAATTTTACGTAGCGATGTTTTAAAGATGGAAGATCTTAACGAAGGAATGATTCTGAAAGGAACTGTTCGCAATGTTGTTGATTTCGGAGCATTCGTTGATATTGGTGTTAAGCAGGACGGTCTGTTGCATATTTCTGAAATTGCCGATAAATACATCAAACATCCTCTGGAGGTTCTATCTGTAGGTGATATCGTAAATGTAAAAATTCTTTCTGTAGATATTGAAAGAGGAAGAATAGCATTAAGTTTAAAAATTTGATTTTATTTGA
>CAZULK010000157.1:0-6195 GCA_964621225.1 uncultured Melioribacteraceae bacterium
GCATTAAAGAATTACTAAATGAGTTTGTTATTTCAGAAAATAGAATTCCCTCCAGAATTCTTAGAAACAAATTACGTTTAAACGCCGGCAATCCATTGGAACAGAAATTTATAGGGAACGCTGCTATAAAGTATGATGGGGAAGAATATACCGGCAGTGCATTATTCGAAAAGGTTATTTGGAAAAGAAAATAGTTGTTTTATGTCTATGAACGAGAAGAGCGAATTAATATTTGCGAATCGAATTTCGAAAGCCGGAATAATTACGGTTTATTTCATCGGATTTTGGATTTTGCTCCCGGCATTTTTGTTACTGGTCGGGTACAGATTTGAGATCATTTTTCCAAATCTAATTAGTAATTCTGATTCATCGTTAAATGCCGGAATTATTTTATCATTGATAGGAGCAGTAATTTTATTTCTTGCAGTGTCCCAACTTTTTGTATACGGTAGAGGGATGCCAATCTCCCATCTTCCCCCGGAATTTTTGGTAACAAAAGGAATATACAAATACATGAGGCATCCGGTTTATGTGGGATATAATTTATTGTTTGCCGGGCTGTGCATTATGAACTCATTAACAAATACAGCAATATTTTCGGGAATGCTGCTTCTTATTTTGTGGATAATTTATGCCAAGTATATTGAAGAGCCTTTATTAATTAAACGTTACGGTGCCGAATATAGAGTGTATAAAAATAATGTGCCTTTAATACCTCCGCTATTTTTAAGGAAAATTCTATCCAATGCGGGAATAAAAATAGCTGAACGTATAAATCCTCTTATTAACAAATTGGCAAATAAAACTATTCTTTTCAGAATAGGAGAAGCTCTGTTCGTAACTTACGGTTTGTTCATTACCTTGGGTTCATTGTTGTTTATGATTCATACCGGCGCTCTGCTTATTGAGCAAGGTTATCCGTATAGAGATGTGGCAGCACTGATTACCGGAACGGCCGTCTGCGCAATTATTTTCGGCAGATTGTTTTGGTATATGGGAAATTTCAAAAAAGTAAAAAACGAACCACTATTCGGAATTAGGAAAGTAGGTTATGTTTCCTTCGGAGATTTCACCGGAATAATACTTTTTCTTATTTATTATTCGGTTGTTCACAAAATGAACATTCTTCTTCTTGCCGATGCCTTTATTGCCGGTATGTTCATTGCTTACGGAATAGGAAGAATAGGATGTCTTACTTACGGCTGCTGCTATGGGAGCGAATGTGAATTTAGAGGAGTTATGTATACAGACTCTCATTCAAAAGTAGTTCGGGAAAAAGGGAAGCAAAAACATTCTCGCTATCCAATCCAATTATTTTCCGGCTTGCATGGCATTGCTTTATTTATTATTGCGAACATTTTGCTGACTACAAAACTGCCGGCGGGAACGTGCACAGCCTTAACATTATTACTTTACGCGCCGGGTAGATTTGCAGAAGAATTTTACCGCGACAGAAAAAGAATCATCGGTAATTTATTAACTCCCGGCCACGTTGGAAGTATAGGTATATTTGCTCTTGGTGTAATATTACTCTTTATAATTCCTTTGAACAATTACAGACTTTACAATAATCTATTTACGATCGATTTTTACTCTAACGTTATTACTTTATATCCAACGTTTATTTTAGCAGCATTCATAATTTTCCTTGCCTCTGCTTTCCACTGGAAGGAAGTGGGCAATTGGTAATAAGCGATTATGTGTTAATGAATGAAATTCAAAAACATATCGAAAAAAAATATTTGATGAAACTGGCTGATGAATTGGGTACCCCTCTGTTTTTGTTGGATGTAAATTTGCTGAGGGATCAATACAAAATTCTGAGAAGTAAGTTTGAGCAAAGGAATATTGAATTCCGTGTGTTTTATTCAGTTAAAACAAATCCCGTCCCTCCGGTTATTAATTGTCTGTTCGAAAATGGATGCGGTGCTGAAATTGTGAGTGATTTCGAATTTGATCTTGTCAACAAATTGAATCCGGGAAACAGAGACATAATTGTAAACGGAACTGCCAAGAGCGACAGTTTGCTGATTAAATCCATTCGTACTAAAGTGGAATTTATATGCGTAAATAATTTAACGGAACTAAAAAGAATTAAAGCATTATCGGAAAGAGAAAAAATGGATTGTAAAATCTCTCTTACTCTTACGCCTCCACTAAAGAAAAGTTTTTTTGATTTTACGATTCATACTATAAATAATAGCGAAAGATTTGATACGGATAAATCAATTTCGGATGCTGTTGCAATAATTGAACAATCAAAGTATCTGAAATTGGTTGCGTTGAATTTTCATATAGGAACGAATATTAAATCGATAAAACCTTATCGAAAAGCAATTGAATATACTTACGGCATTTATAAACGATTGTACCGCAAAGGAATAAAGTTAAACATTATCGACATTGGAGGGGGATTCGGTTGTTCGAATATAAATACTTTAAAATTGAATGATGTAGCTTCAACTTATCTGTTTAATAAATCTCCGTCAAATAACAGAACCGGCGGTGATTACTTAATTGATGATATTGCAAATACAATAGCTGCGTTAAATAATAAACTCGAAGAGGAAAAAATACCGGTGCCGATCATTTATGCCGAACCGGGAAGATGGTTAACGGCAAGTTCACAAGTTCTTTTATTGAGGGTGTTGAACGTAGAAGAGGGAAAGGGAGATAAAATTTATTGCGACGGAGGAGCAATGAATATTTCTCCGTTGTTACTTGCAGAGAAACATAGAGTTGAAAATATATCTGCAGTAAAAAAAGAGAAAGTGAAAAATTATGATATATACGGAAAACTACCGATGCCTTTAGATGTGGTTGCCAAAGGTGTAACATTACCTATTACAAATAAAAATGATATCCTTGCTGTTTGGGATACGGGTGCTTATTTTTATTCGTTAAGTAACAATTTCGGAGGTTCCCGTCCCGCATTCGCTGCAATCAACGACGGAAAAGTTCTATATTATAAACCGAAAGAAACGGCGGAGGAATTCATTAATTCATTCAAAGAAAAAGATGACTGAAATTAAAAAACAAATTGATATACTTGCCTCAAGTAAAGAAAGATGGATGAATTTGAGCATAAAGAAAAGAACCAAATTCATTAAAACATTAAGATATTTAATTGTAGATAAGCAGAATGAAATAGCGAATGCAATAACGCTCGATACGGGAAAACCGGTGACGGAAAGCATGATGCAAGAGGTTTCCGCTTCACTTGGAATGCTTAAGTATTTCGAATCGAACTTTCCCGGGTGGTTGAAAGAGAGGCAGTTCAAGTATTTTCGCCCCGGTTTTATTTTCAAGAAAAATATTATTAAATATGATCCTTTGGGAGTTGTTGCGGTAATAAGTCCGGCTAATTATCCCTTTTCTCTTCCGGTCATGCAAACGGCATTTGCATTGCTTTGCGGCAACTGTGTAGTTTTAAAGCCCTCCGAAAAAGCAGTACATGTAAACAAAGTTATAATTTCCTTATTTGAAAATAGTGGGTTGACACCGGAATCTGTATTAGTGATTGAGGGAGATGAAAAACCGGCTGAAGAAATAATACGTCATGAAGAAGTAAGGAAAATAATTTTTACCGGCAGTTATGAAAATGGAAGAAAAGTTACCCGACTTGCCGCTGAGCATTTCAAACCGGTCATTTTAGAATTGGGAGGGGACGGTCCGGCAATTGTGTTGAATGATGCAAATTTAAGTTTGGCTGCTAAATCAATTATATGGAGTCACTGTTATTCCAATTACAATTCATGCATAGGAACGAAAATAGTTTTTGTTCAAAAAGCTGTGATAAGTGAGATGAAGAATTTATTGGAAGTGGAATTTTCAAAAATAAATTTTGGGGCGAGCGATAATACAAACACCGATGCATGCATTAAGTATAAAAAGGAATTGAATTCGCTCAATGTAATTGAATTTACTTCGGAGGATGAAGCAATAAGAAAAGTTAACGAATTACCAACTGGATTAAGTGCATCTGTTTGGAGCAATAACATTCGACGAGCCCGGATGTTAGCAAATAAAATAAACTGTGGAATGATTTGGATAAATGATCTATCGGTTGGTATTCCCGGGATTGCTTGGGGCGGCAGTAAACTAAGCGGATGGGGTAGATTATTCGCACGTAGTGCTATTCCGGAATTGACTAATACAAAAACAATCAGCATTGAAAAAAGATTTACTTCTCGTCCCAAGTTTTGGCAATATCCGTATGTCAGTGATAAATATGAAATAACCAAAGTTGTAAATTCAATTGTATTTGGGAAAGGCAGTATAAAGCAAATAACGAAAGTAATGGGGAAGTATTTTAAGGTTTTATTTAAAAATCATCACTAATAAAATAATGTCATGTACAATAGTGTTTTATTATGATTATTAATTATAAAGATTGAGGTATAAAATCATTTAACAAATTTATAACCGATACCGTGAACGGTTAAGAAATGTACCGGTTCGGAAGGAATATCTTCCAGTTTTTTACGCAATTGTAATACATAATTATCTACGGTTCGTGTTGTCGGATTGGCATCATATCCCCATACATCGTCTAAAAGTTGATAACGGCTCAATACTTTGCCTTCGTTAAATAGAAAATACTTTAACAAGTTGAACTCTATTTTGGACAAATCCAATTTATTTCCCGCTTTAACCACTTCCATTCTTTCGAAATTAACTTGAATATCACCGAAACTTATTTCCAGACTATCGTGTTGAAAACTAACCGGTCTTCGTAATAACGCTTTAACTCTAGCAAGCAATTCCCGGAGTCCGTAGGGTTTAGTCATATAATCATCTGCGCCAATTTCCAATCCAAGTACTTTGTCGATTTCATCTTGACGGCAAGTAAGCATAAGAATTGGTGTGGCTATATTGTTCGCCCGCAGATCGCGGCATATTTCTATGCCGTCTTTTGAAGGGAGATTTAAGTCGAGAATTATCATAGCTGAATCATTTTTTAATGCTTCTTTGTATCCCGCCAATCCGTCTTTTTCATGATGAACGCTATATCCGTTCTCCTCCAACGCAATTTTAAGCCCCTCTGCTTGTGCCGGATCGTCTTCAATTATTAGTATTTTTTTCATCTTCTCCTCGAGCTTAATTATTCATTGGAAACTTAAGTGTAAATATACTTCCACGACCGACTTGGCTTTCGATTTCCAGTTTTCCCGAATGAGCATTCATAATATTTTTAACTATTGATAATCCAAGTCCGGCGCCGGTAGCCGAATGAGTTTTAACATTGGAACTCCGATAAAACGGTTCTGTTATTTTCCGAATATCTTCTTCCGGAATTCCTATACCCTTATCTTCAATTCTTATACAAGCATAATTATTATCGCTGAAAGTATTAATCTTTATTTCTTTTTCCAAGTTAGAATACTTAACTGCGTTAGATAATATGTTGGTGATTGCTTGAATTACGGAATCACGATCAGCTTTTACAATCAGTTCACTCTCTGCCGCATCGAATTGGAGTTTCATATTTTCCATTTCAAATAAATACTCCATAGAGTTCAATACATCCTTCAATAGATCATTTAAATTTTCATCATGGAACACATATTTTTTAGTTCCTTTCTCTAGTTGAGCAAAATCGAGGACATTGTTTACTAATCTTGTTAATCTTCCGGTTTCCCCTTCGATTATTTTCCAATATTTTTCCCTCTTCGACTTTTCTAATGAGGGATTAGTCTTCAGCAAATCAGCAAATATTTTAATTGATGTTATCGGTGTCTTTAAATCATGGGAAACGCTTGCAACGAACAAGGATTTAATTTTATTCAGTTCTTCTGCCTTTTTTCGCTCCAATCGTTCTTCTATATATTTTTCTTGAAGTTCAATTCGTTCAATTGTGATTCCGCTTACGGTTGATACAGTAGAAAGCAAATCAACATCTTCCACGCTGAACTTTTGATCCGATTTTTTACTCCCAAGAAAAAGATAACCGTAATGTTTCCCTTCGGGAGATTTTATCATTATTACAAGTTCTATTCCTTTTTGTATTAATTCTTCCGGAAGTTCAGCTGTTGTTACTTCCGGTTCCACCATGCTCCGGTTGGCCGCGGGCAAACCTCGATCATTATTTAATTTATTATCTATGAAGTTGATAGAACTAAAATCATCATCCATATTCATCAATGCTATCGGATGCAATTTGCCGTTTTTCAATACTTCAAAATAACCGATTTT
>CAZULK010000158.1:0-6181 GCA_964621225.1 uncultured Melioribacteraceae bacterium
TTTTGGTGATTCGTTTGCCGTCGTATTTCAAAGTATAATAATAAATTCCACTTGAAAATTTCTCTGCATTAAAATTAACAGAATAATTACCTGCCGACATTTTCTTATTCACCAAATTTACCACTTCCCTACCCAGCACGTCATAAACCGATAAAGTCACATTCGATTCGGAAGATTTGGGGATTGAGAATTTAATTTCCGTAGTCGGGTTAAACGGATTAGGATAATTCTGCGCTAAATCGAATTTGTATGGAGTTTCTTCCTCATCATCATTTTTGGTAATCAAATCGAATTGGTAATAATTTAAGTTAAATCCGCCAATAACAGTTTGTATCATAAGTTCGTGTTCACCTTTGGAAATAGTATAATTTTCCGCTGCCAGATGATCATCCCAATTTTGCCAGCCGCCGGTATTACCCAGCTGCTGCAAACCGCCAACTTGTACGCCGTCAAGCCAAATGTAGAACATCCCTCCTCCACCGTCGGAAGCATATCTAACAGTGATATTATATTCACCCGTTTGATCAGCTGTAATTGTATATTTTAACCATTCACCGTTTTCTATCCACCCAACATTGAAAGAGTTGGAAATAAAATCTTCGCAAAACTCAATATCTACACCGTCGTTTCTATATACCCAACCATTGTTCCAACTTCCTCCACCGGTATTCCAATAATCTTTGTCTTGCCAAGAAACTCCCCGCGGACCAATGTTATAATCGGGGGCATAAACCCATCCGGGAATATGAATATCTTTAAACTTAATCATTGTCGGATCAGTTTGTTGACGGAACATAGCATCCAACACATCTCTGTTCACATGGCAATTATCAAAAATAAGCGCATCCGCCATAGATTGGAATGCAGCAATTGCAAATGTTTGAGAAGGTTTTGGTGCAGCATGATTCCAGTAATCCAGTATCTGTTGATATTGTGCTGTTACATTCACACGAAGCATACTGTTGATTCCGCCATACTTCTTTATTGTCCACCAACTCCATCCAATATCATTATCTTCCATCAACTTAATTACTTCTTTAAACCATGAATTTGAATTTTCGCCGCTTTCCCCCAACCAGAGAGGCACATTATACGTACTTCTCATTGCAAGAAGATAATTTATAGTTCCTACGTCCGTTGCGTTCCAATATTTATGGAAGCTGTAAGCCATATTAAAATCCCATGGCGGAGTCAAACCATCGAAAACTGTTGCGTACCAGTTCCCTTCCATAAATAAAATATGGTTTGAATCAACTTTCCTAATTTCGGTTGTAATTCTTTCCAACAAATCCCTCAAAGGTTGATTATTCGATCCCAAATCCCACGCAGGTTCATTCAAAAGATCGTATCCGCCAATCCATTGTTTATCTTTGTATCTCCTTGCAATTTCACCCCACAGATTTACAGTCCACTGTTTATTTGTTTCGCTATCCCACAAAGAGGGGTAATTAGGGTCATAATCACTTATGGCATTGTTACTCTGACCACCGGGGGCAGCGTGCATATCAAGAATTAAATACATTTTATTGGCTTCACACCAAGCTAAAAGAGAATCGATTATTGCAAAACCGGATTCCAAATATTGATTCGGGTTATTACGCGGGGTAAGAAGTTCATAATGCATTGGGAGTCTGACAGAATTGAATCCCCATGCCGCCAAAGAATCTATATCTTTCCGTGTAACAAAATTTTTTCTGTATCTTTCGAAGAATGCTTCTGTTTCCGTTTCGCCGATTAAATCGATTATGGCATTTTTAATTTCTGTTGGACTGTTTGCAACGCTTCCGGTATTTAGCATATATCCTTCAGGTACCAACCAACCACCTAATCCAATTCCCCTCAATTGAATAGGACCGTTATCGTTTACGATTAATTTTCCGTCGGCTCTCAGAAATCCTTGTGAATAATAACTCGCAGTAAAAATGAATAAGAAACTAAAAATCAAATAAAACTTTTTCATACTCTCCTTTAAACTTTTTTTATATTCATCCAATAATTATACCAACAAAACACCTATTTTTAAGTTATATAAGGCACATATAATCTTGCAAAATTATCCATTTGATAAGTACGCATATACTATTGATAATATAAAAAATAAATTCAATTATTGTTCAATTAGTTAGTTTACTTTCGAACAATAAAATAAGAAAAGCTTAATTAAATTAAGGAATAAAATGCTTTACCTGAAAACCGAAACCATAATTTATCATAAAATAAACTATCACTTTATTTAAGACCCAATTCCTTACACATCCTATGATAATTTGGCGGAGCTAGTCCCATCTTTTGCGCAGCTTCAGCGTCCGAAGCCGAGTTGTTTCTTACGAATTCAAAATATTCCTTTCTGAACCTTTTTTCCATATCTTTCAAGGGAATGATATTACCTGATTCAAATATTTCCGCAAAACTACCGCTTTTCTCTTTACTTAGTGCCTTTCCTATTAAAGAACCTTCGACAATTTCTTTTGTTATCTTTGTTTCCGCATAAAAGAGTAATCTTTGCAATAAATTCTTTAATTCCCTCACATTTCCCGGCCAATCGTAATGTAAGAGGAAATCGATAGCATCTTTCTCAAATTCGGGTTTCTCCACGTTCATATCCGAACTATAAACATCAAGATAATAATTAATCAAATCAATTATATCATCCTTTCTTTCCTTGAGAGGCTTAACCCTTAACGGAACTACATTAAGTCTGAAGTAAAGGTCTTGCCGAAAATTTCCTTCTCTCACCTGTTCTTCGAGATTCTTATTAGTAGCAGCAATTACTCTTACGTCGACCTTAATTTTTTCTGTTCTTCCGATCTTTTCTATTTCACCTTCCTGCAATACCCTCAATAATTTCACTTGAGCATTTAAGGGTAGTTCAGCAATTTCATCCAAAAATATTGTTCCATGATTTGCCAATTCAAACAAACCTTTTTTCGAGCCGGTAGCTCCGGTAAAAGATCCTTTCTCGAAGCCAAACAATTCCGATTCGATCAATTCCGCGGGTATAGATCCGCAGTTAATCGGGACAAAATTCTCATACCTTCTGTTACTACGGTAATGAATATTATTGGCTATCAATTCCTTACCTGTACCACTGGCACCTTGAATCATCACGTTTATATCCGATGCAGCTAATTTGTTAATCTGTTTTAGCAAATTTTTTGTAAAATCACTCGAACCAATAATCGGTTTGCTTCTTAAAATATCATCTACGTTTTTCTTTATTTTCTCGCTGCTCTTTTCGGATTTCTTTTGTAAAACTCTTTTTTCGTATGCGTTAAATAAACTTAAAATGAAATCTGTAGGTTGATAAATATATTCTTCGATATCACCGGGGTATTTAGTGCAGTACCAGAAGGCACCGGCTTCCAGCAGTTTATTTGCAAATTCAAAATCATCAATATTGATTGTATGTTTAGTAATCACTACCACTTGAATCGTAGGTTCGATCAATCTGATCTTTCGAATCAACTCCTCCCCTCTTAAGGAGCCGGCAATTTGATAATCCATTATTACGAGGTCGATATTTCCCAGATTGGAATTTAAAACATCAATGGCATCTCCTCCATCCGAAACAACATCCACTAAATTAAATGCATCCTTTCTTAATGCCAATGTGTTTTTAACTCTTCTTACATCAAATTCTTCGTCTTCAATCAATAGAATGTTAATTACCTGGTTCATCAAAAACTTCCTTAATTTTTAATTTTGATTATAAACATAGCACCGGTATTTGTATTCATGGCATCGAGTTCCCAACCGCATCTCAGCGTTGCCATTTGATAAGCAATATAGCAACCGTAACCTCTGTTAGGTTGACTGGTATTACGAGTAGTGATGTTTTCTAAGAATATTTTCTTTATTCCCTTATCATCTGTTTCCAATAATTCGGGGGCAATACCGTTACCGTTATCCTCTATTCTAACTTCCGTTAGGTTTTCATCTTCAAAGTATTTGGTATTAATTTTAACGGTAAGTTTTTCGTCCCTTCCGTGATCGATGGAATTTTGGATCAATGGTTCCAATATTTCCCAAATAACAAATTCATTTATATGAAGTTTTGGTAATCTTTCATCCAGATCCAATTCAAAATCGAATTTCCCGGATTTTGCCGATATCCTCAAAAACAAATTATCAACAATAAATTTGATAACTTGATTCAGATCTGTATTGAACATTTGTCCGCGAATGGTTGATATTGGCGGGTCGTACCATTTCATATCGTAGATAACACGGGAAACAAAATTTGAATATTTATTTAAACGGAATTTAATTTCCTCAATATTATCGGGCGTTAAGCTGCGGAGGTCCTCTTTAATAAATCCCATCACTTTTTCCGCTTTGTGATGAGTGTGGTAAATACGTTTTGTAAAGAGGGATTCTTTTTCGTGAACCACTTGTTCTTTTATGTGTTGCTCGTGTTCTTCTAAAAACAATTGTTGAGCTTCGTCCCTTTCTTTTACTGTATAGGAAGAGATATAATACATTGCCAATAAGCCCAGCAATATTAACGAAGAGTATATTACCGCAGTTTCGTCGTAATTCGAAATTATTTCATTTGTTACCAAACTGAAATCGGGAATGTTTTCCATATAAAGCGCACCAAGGAATTCCCCATTGGGCACAAAAGGGACAAGTGTATGGAATTTATTATTCTCCGATTTCATACTGAAAACTTCTTCGTTGCTTTTTACCTTGGAGAGATTCTCCCTGTAAAATTTAAGGGCATCCTTATAAGTATTCGAATTTACATTCACTTCACCATTTAGGTAATTCATTACTCTCAGCAATTCTTCCCCATCATCAACGGCAAAAAGCTGATCACCCCTTTCAATTATCAAACATATTTTCTCAACATTCTGTTGTAACAACTGTTGGGAAAATATAATATTTATCGATTCAATCAGTTTATGCTGTTTGTCGGGATTCCTCTGAATTTCGGATCCAATATTTTCCAATAATAATTCAAGTGAAATGGTTGTTACGTTTGCCAATCGTTCGGCATCATCCTGTTGGTACCAATTTTCGGTGTCGTCTAAGAAACTTTCCAAAGAAGATTTCTGCACAAATGAAATGATGATTTGAAATATCATCAATATTGCAAAAAGCACGGTGACGTGTCTCAGTTCAAACCTGTACTTCTTTATATTTTCATATAGTATGTTTTTTTTATCACTCATTTCGATTCAATACCGTTTTTTGAAATCGAATTAAGCATCATTTCCCTTGCTTTTTCCGCAGAAATTTCATCACGCAAAGTAAGATTAAGGTAGAAAGAAATTATATCTGATATCTTAGTGTAATTCACCAACCGTGGCCTATGTATGCCGCTTTCAAATAAATACTCAAAATATTGTAGTTGATTATCATTGTTTTTATAGAACACTCTCTTTACCGGTAAATGCCCGCCTTCCTTCAACAATGTCGATTGAGAAAGTTGGTTCACCAAATATTTTATGAAAATTATAACTTCCTTTTTGTGTTGGCTATATTTTGATATCATCAAATTCCACCCACCGAATACACCTCTCATATTATTATTAATTGAGGGCAACGGTGCATAGTCTAATTCAAAATTTTTTTCCTTTAATAAATCAACCATAACAGACTCTTGTTTCAAACCTGGCCATCCCCTTAAGAAAACCACATTTTTCTCTGCGAAATATTTATAACTTTCCGTTTCCTTAAAATTCACTATTTCTTCCGGAGAAATCTTATGCTTGTATATTAAATCCTTTATAAATTTAATCCCTTCTAAAAATTTTTCCGAAGAGAGATCATAACCCGTTGTGCTCAAATCCTTATTAACCAAACCGTATTCGACTTCGGCAAACGTACACATTAGTCCTTCGTATCCCTCAGCAGGAAAAACATAAGGGATATAATTCCTTTTCTTCAATATTTTCGAAATTCTAATGAATTTCTCCCAACTTATCCCCTTCCTCAATTCATTGAGCAATTCTTTACCGAATTCCTTTTCCAGAATGTCTTTTTTGTAGTAGAGCAAACCAATATCCAAGTAAAACGGAACTGCATATAAGTTATTGTTGAAATAGCATGTGCTCAATGCTTCTTGAACGAATTCATCCTTGGCAGATATTAGAAAATATTGGTCTAAAGGCTCTGCCCATTTTGCAAATCTGGGTACCCAAATTTGGTCTACGGTAAAAAGATCGAGATGCGGTGA
>CAZULK010000159.1:0-6125 GCA_964621225.1 uncultured Melioribacteraceae bacterium
ATATCACCCGACGGAAAAACTATTGCATTTTCTTTCCAAGGGGATATCTGGACTGTACCAGCAAAAGGTGGCGAAGCGGTTCGCAGAACAGTCCACGAAGCATACGAAGGAATCTCACTATGGAATTACGACGGAAGCAAACTTGCTTTTATGAGCAACCGATTTGGGAACAATGATATATTCACCATGCCGGCAAGTGGCGGAATTCCGAAAAGATTGACTTATCATTCTGCAAATGATGAATTAACCGATTGGACAAAAAAAGGCGATTTGCTTTTTACAACGGCGAGGGATTTTAAACAAGTTGAATGGGATAATGAAATTTATTCTGTTAATGAAAATGGAGGAACTCCATCACGATTATTGAACGCAGTCGGGCATACACCGACAATGTCGCCCAACGGAAGATTTATTGCATTCGTAAGAGGAGCGTGCAGAATTGCAAGAGAAGCCTACAGAGGACCGGCTAATAAAAACATTTGGATTTATGACACAAAAGAAGATAAATACTTTCAAATTACAACTGACGAAGGACAGGACATTCAGCCGAAGTGGTTCGACGATTCAACCATTTATTTTTTGAGTGCGAGAAGCGGTGTATACAACATTTATAAAATAATGATCGATTCGAATGGGGACAAGAAATCCTCCCCCCAACAAATAACCAAATTAAAGGAAGATGGAATAAGATACTTCGATTTGAAAGAAGGATTGACAAAAGCGGTTGCCGAAAGATTGAATTCCTTGTATTCTGTTGATCTTTCAAACGGCGACTTAAATAAAATTGAAATCTCTCTTGGAGCAGATTACAAATTCGATCCGGTAGAACATAAAACCTTTTCTTCCGGAGCAGAGGATTATGCTGTATCCCCGAACGGAAAATATATTGCGTTTGTTGTTCACGGAGAAGTGTTTGTAAAAAGGAATGACAAAGAGAAATCGAGAGCGGTAAATTTATCAAAATCACCATTCAGAGATATTACTGTTGATTGGTTAAATGATTCCACTGTCATCTTTGCTTCGGACAGAGAAGGACAATTCGATCTGTTCGCTGTTGCTTCATCCGATGAAAAAGAGACAGATATTTTTAAGTCATTGAAACATAAGATCACCAGGCTGACATCTACGGAAGATGATGAGAAATATCCCGTTGTATCCCCCGACGGAAAAAAGGTTGCTTATGACCGGGGCCGGGGGAAACTTGTTGTTTCGGATATTACGGATGATGGAAAACTTGAGAACGAAATAATTTTATTGGATGGTTGGGATAGCGCCGGAAATGTTTCTTGGAGCCCGGACAGCAAATGGTTGGCTTATTCTTTGGATGACCTTGATTTCAATACGGAAATATATATTCAAGCTGCCGACGGAAGTAAAGACCCTGTAAATATAAGCATGCATCCGCGCAGCGATGTAAATCCGGTTTGGAGTCCGGCAGGAGATAAACTCGGATTTATTTCCGAAAGGAACAACAACGACAACGACGTTTGGTTTGTTTGGTTAAACAAAAAAGATTGGGAAAAATCCAAAGAAGATTGGGAAGAAGCTGACGAAAAAGAAGATGGAAACAAAAAAGACAAAAAGAAAAAAGACGAGAAGAAAGTTAAAGATATTGTAATCGATTTCGAAAATATCCACGAAAGATTAGTGCAAGTCACTTCCCTTCCCGGAGACGAAGGAAGTCTTGCTATTTCCAAAGACGGTAAAACATTCATCTTTTCGGCAATCAACCCACCCAACAAGGGAAGAGACCTATATAAAATCAAGTGGGACGGAACCGAAATGAAAAATCTTACCAAAGGTGGAAAAAATCCTTATGCTGTAAAGTTAGGTCCCAAAGGTAAGAACTTATACTATTTCAGTTCAGGTGGAAGATTGGCTTCGATAAATGTTAAAAGCGGAAAATCGACATCCCAATCTTACAAAGCCAAAATGGTTATAAATTACAATGCCGAGCTGGAACAGATATTCGAAGAGGCATGGAGAACATTGAGAGACGGATTTTATGATCCCGAATTTCATGGAAGGGATTGGGAAAAACTGAAAGAAAAATTCAAACCCCTCTGCATGGCAGCTTCCACAAAGAATGATTTCAGAGATATGTTCAATGTGATGTTGGGTCAATTGGATGCAAGCCACATGGGGCTTTACGGTTCCGGACGCGAAGAAACACAATCCGAAAGAACCGGAAGAATTGGCGCCGAAGTAAAACCCGTTGAGAATGGTGTGGAAGTAATTCGTGTAGTGCCAAACACCCCGGCAGATAAAGAAGAAAGTAAATTATTCGCCGGAGATATAATCACTTCGGTAGATGAAGTGCCGTTAACAGGGAACACGAATTTTTATTCTCTCTTTGCAAATAAGGCTAAAGAGAAAGTTCTGCTCACCGTATTAGGTAAAGACGGCAACGAAAGAGAAGTGGTAATAAGACCCGTCAATTCCATTCGAAATCAACTTTATGATGAATGGGTAAAAGAAAGAAGAAGATTAACTGAAAAATACTCCGGTGGAAAACTCGGATACTTACACATTCGTGCAATGGGCTGGCCAAGTTTTGAAAGATTCGAAAGGGAACTTACGGCCGCAGGTTACGGAAAAGACGGAATAGTGATTGATGTCCGCTTTAACGGAGGCGGATGGACTACAGATTATTTAATGACAGTGTTGAATGTAAAACAACATGCTTATACTATTCCGCGCGGTGCGGCTTCTTCACTTAAAGAACATAAGAAATTCAAAAACCATTATCCTTTTGGAGAAAGACTTCCTTACGCCGCATGGACCAAACCCTCTATCGCAATGTGTAATCAGAACAGTTATTCCAACGCTGAAATATTCTCCCACGCTTATAAAACCCTCGGCATTGGGAAATTGGTTGGCGAACCAACTTTCGGTGCGGTTATTTCTACCGGCGGACAAGGACTAATTGACGGCTCATTTGTAAGATTGCCTTTCAGAGCTTGGTTCGTTAAAGCCACTGAACAAAATATGGAACATGGCCCCGCTGTTCCGGATATTATTGTTTATAATTCGCCGGATGATAAAGCCAAAGGAAAAGACACACAATTGAAAAGGGCTGTTGACGAATTATTAAAAGAGTTGAAATAATCTAGTTAGAGTTATTACAAAATTATAAAACGGTTGAATCCGTTTATTAAAAAATTCGATAATTTACAGACCCACGGTTTGCGCCGTGGGTTTATTATATATACTATCAGCTTAACCCTTTTTATTTTGTACTGGAATAATCGGAAATAATTTTTTACATTAGATTTAAAATTCCGGGGAGTGAAATGGATAACAGACAATTCGATTATTATCAAAAGCTTCGCTTGAAAATAAAGCAGTGGGCACGAAAAACAGACGAGCAGCAGCAAAAGTGGCTTAAGTATATTCTCGCTACTCCCGATCTGTTTCATCTCTTGTGTAAACTTGCAGTCGATAGCGACGTGCCAATCAAAAAAAGAATTAAGCTTGCCGGAGCAATTGCTTATTTCATGTCTCCAATAGATTTTCTTCCGGAGGAAATTATCGGTCCGGCTGGATATTTGGATGACATTTCGGTGGCGGCTTACATATTGAATGACATAATCAATAATGTGGATCCGCAAATTGTAAGAAGGCATTGGGCGGGCGAGGAAGATATTTTAATTTTAATTAAGAATATTCTTGCCAATGCAAATCAAATGCTCGGCGAAGGTTTATGGCAGAAAATAAGGAATAAATTCGGAGCTGTTAATTAAACATTTACTTTAAGCAGGCTCTCAAAAAGATTTTCGTTTGCAAAATCTTTTTTCTGGTGATATGCATTTATCAAATTATTGGCAATTCTTCTGATAATGTCTGAAGAGGTTGTATACCTTTTAATAATTTTTCTCAAAACATCTTTTGATATCCCCTGAACATCCACAATTTCGTCCTCGTAAATCAAAGCTCCCCTGTTATAGCAATCAACCAAAACAATTTCCCCATCCAATTTTATTTTAGCCAAAAAATGCCCGGGGAAACTACATCCTTCGATGTTCATGTTCAACCTATTCCCTATCAACATATAAATTACACAAAGCGTGATGGGAAGTCCTTTTCCTTCTTCAATTGTATAAAGGATGTTGGAGTTTAAGGGATTATAATAATCTTCCTTGTTACCTCTTAAACCCTTATATTGAAAAAGAAATTTAGCCAAATCAATTTCGTTGCCGTAAGGAAAATGAGTGGAAAATTCTACTGCAAGTTCATCCATTCTATTTAACGAAGTAATGAATGCTTCTACCCCGTAATGGTATTGTGTGATTAGTCTGCATGCAAACTCGAGCTTTGCATACTCATCTTTTACATAAATTAACTTCTTCCAATCCTCTTTAATCTTTGCGATTCTGTTTTTCTTTAGCAAAGGATCGAGTAATGATTTCCGTTTGCTGTCCAATAAAGATGAATACTCTTGAATATCTATTTCCAAAGCCGAGCCGTATTCCTCAAGCCGACGAATAATTTCGGTTCTAACTTCTTCTTGATCATCATCAAGTAATTCAATTAAATATTTCAGGTCGCTTTTCTTCACTCTATTATTTTAAGTATATTTTGTCATTCGAAAAACAAAATGGTAAATGAAAATGAGAATGTCAATTTTTCCTTTGGTTTTTATTTTAATATTTGGGTGCTCTTCAAAAGATATGGAAACAGCCAAAAATGAACTTTTGAAAACTGACTCGCTGTATTCGGAATATGCTGAAAAATACGGAGTTGATTCCGCGTTCACTCTCTTTTCGGCTGAAGAACCATTGCTGCTTCCAATGAATGAATTACCTATCAAAGGGAGGAAAGGAATTAAAGAACATTTACCGTCGCTTAAAGATGGTGAAATTTTCTGGGAACCTGAATCGGCGGAAGTTTCCTCCGCTTTGGATATCGGCTACACTTGGGGAAACTATACATTTAAATTCACTGATGATGAAGGAAAAACACACAGGAGATACGGAAAATATGTAACATTGTGGAAGAATTTTGATGGGGAATGGAAATGGATTTTGGATATAGGCAATAGAAATCCGCAATTTATTGAATTAGAAAAATTTTCACCGGATCGCGATCCTTTCGAAGACTTACAGGATGCCATTGATTATGCTTCCGAAACAAACAAAAGAATTATCTTAGATGTAGGCGGAGAATGGTGCATTTGGTGCCATCGCATAGATGCATTCATGCACAACACAAAAGAAATTAAAAAATTGCTCGATAAATATTTTGTTGTTGTTAAGATCAATTATTCAAAAGAAAATAAAAACGAAGAGTTCCTGAGTAACTATCCGGAAATTCACGGTTATCCCCACTTCTTTGTTTTGGAAAGTGACGGCACTCTGCTTCATTCACAGGATACCGGTAAATTGGAAGAAGGGAAAGGTTATTCAAAAGAAAAATTTCTCCTTTTCTTAAAAAGATGGAGCAAATCTTAGGCGTCAAACGTCTAACACACATGCTGTTAGGAGAACAGAAATTTTGAGATTGCGAATTTCAGAACTTAATTGTTTCCAGTAATATCGGCTATTAGATGATTCAATTAATGAATTAAAAAGAATATTAATAATTTTTAATAATGTTGAAAAAATAGCCGGGTTTGATATAAGTTTTACGTCAATATTTCCGGAATCTAGTCGAATTTAAATTATGGGATTTCTTAATTTGAAGTTCAAAAATACAACGAGGGAACATAGAATTATTTTTCCAATAGGATGTGTATTAATTGTTCTTTCATTATTCGTCGGTTATTTTAACTATACAAATCTAAAATCCCACACCGAAGAATCTGAACGGAATGAATTGTTAATCCTTTCAAATCAAATTAAAATCTCCATCAAAGAATTGTTTGCCAAATATGAAGAAGACTTATCCTTCTTTGCCTCGTTAAAAGAAATCATTGACTTGAATGAGGATGGCAAAAACTTAATGAGGGAATATAGTTTTGCGCAAAGAAAATCAATCTTGGGAATAACCAGAATTTCGGCCGATGGAACGATTTTATACACTGCACCATTCGATCCGAATGCAATAGGGAAAAACGTCAGCGGCCAAAAACATAATGCCGAAATTATAAAAACTCATAAACCCACTCTTAGTGATGTTATATCTGT
>CAZULK010000160.1:0-2132 GCA_964621225.1 uncultured Melioribacteraceae bacterium
GGGTTATTGTAATACTCAATTAAAATCAAATAATTATAATCTTTTGTGCATCTTTAATAAGAATCTTCTGAATCAAAATAAACCCACATATTTTTAATTTATTTATGGAGAAATATATGAAAGCCATTACACTACTGTTATTTTCTTTAATTTCATTTCAGACTCTTCTGGCACAAAGCTCACTTGAGATATTTAAAGACGAACTTCCTAATACCATTAAGCTTTATAAAAAATCAATGCAGCAGCTAAGTGCTCCTCTTGAGTATTACAAAACTCTTGATCCACGATTAACCATTTACTACATTGAGTATCTAAAGGAAAAATTCGGCAACAAAAACAATAACAACGAAACTAATTATTACAATTTCTTAAAAAACAAAGAAGCCGCAATTGCAAAAGCACGGAACGAACAAATTCAAAAAGAAATTGACTTTGTTAATCAGGGTACTTTTTCATTGTCTACAAAACTGAGCGCTATAAATTCATTAGAAAAGTTGATAATTAACCGGCGGGAAAATACTAGAACAACCCAAAACAATGACAAAAACAATAACGTTGTTAATTATTACGCTTACAAATTACTACTCCCATCCACGGGCAGTTATTCAGCTACTATAAATTACACGGATATGCTGAATAAATACATGAAAAACATAGCCGAAAGACTCCAGCTGAGTTATAATCGCAATGATTTAAAGCCCAGTGAAGCCCAGCTTCTTGCTAAGGAAGCCCTTGAATATCCTTATTTATTCAAGGGTAACTGGATGGAGAAAAATTTTAATATAATGAATATTACCCTTTCCGAATATTTAACAAAGATGTTGTCCATATCCTCAAAGACACACTTTGCCGTATCGCCGGATATTTCATTCGGAACTTTAAACTCATCTTTTTCATTTGAGAACGTATACTCGGAAACCACACATCCGTTTAAGGAATTTAAGTTCAATTCCAATTTAGATGTATCATATTCCTTGGCTTTGAGTCTTAAATTTAGAATACCATTTCGTTCTGAAATAGGCATATTTTCATTCGCTGATATAAGCGCCGGTATATTACTATTGTCAAGCAGCGAATACAGCAGCGATGTTGCGGATACATCATACCAGTTTTACCAAGTTTATCCAGGGTCCGGTGTTTTTTCAGCTGATTATAGTGTCAAAGGAATAGGAAATACTTCTTTTAATGCTTACTTTGCCTCTCTTTCAGTGCCTGTATATTATTTCGGCAATAAATTATATTTATCAGTGGGAGGTATAGTCATCTATTGGAAATATTCTGCCGATGTTGTTAGACTCCGCAAAGTTATAACTAGCGATCCCCTTAACTCAAATCTCGGTGCAGAAGATTTTGAAGAAACTCTATCGGTAAACAATAGTAAAATAGGAATTAGCCCCTTGATAAAAGCTACATATGTGCCATTTAATAATTTTGAAGTGTTTGCTAAGTTTGGGTTATCAAACGTTTTAGTGGGGGCAAATTATTTCATTAACTTAAATTAAAACATAAAAATAATTCAAGTGTCGGAAGTGAAATTAATTTATCTTCTCAGTTTTTTAATTTCTTTTAACTTCGGATTCGGACAAACACTTACTAAGTTGTTCGAAAATGAACTACCAAAGAATCTATCAAATGATCAAATATCACTTGACGAATTGGAAAGCGAGCTAGAGCTAATAGGAAAAATTGATCCGACCCTTTACATTTATTTTTTTAATTATATTATTAAATTAAGCAAAGGAATTTCCGATAGCAGGAAAAACGATAGAATTCTTTATGAGGCATTATTGTCAAGAAAATCCGCTTTAAGAGACGAATATATTCAAAGAGAATTGAAGCAAGTCTCCCAGTTACAAGGAACACCTTTGCGGGTATTTATAGGCAGAATACTTGAAGATTTGCAAATCAACTTGGCCTTTTACACTGATGAAGACACAGTAAAAAGGGATGAAAATTTAAGATATTATTTTGCATACAAATACTTTGTCTTTAATCACAGCCTTCGGTATGACGAAAGCAATAACTACTTAATGAAAACAAAAACCTATTTAACAAAAATAAAGGCGGCTTTTGATAGTAGTTCGCGTAATAAATCCACAGAAGAGTTGGCTAACATCGGAAGATATTTATTC
>CAZULK010000160.1:2142-6038 GCA_964621225.1 uncultured Melioribacteraceae bacterium
TTTTCAAGAATTCTTACATTCCAGAATTCGAAACAATGGACTTTACACCCGCAGAATATATTTTTCAAATAATTGAAAAGGAATACAGAGAAGACAGAAGTTTTAGTTTAACCTTATATTCTGCGCCAACCCCATTCAATTTCGCATATACAAACTCATACGTTTGGGACTCTCCATATTTATCTAAGCCAGTAAAAAAAGAATGGAACGAATCTATTGATTTTATTTCATTCATACAATTAGGGATAAACATGCAATTAAAAAAGCGTGTGGATTATCTATCTCACTTGGTTATAAATATAATGTATGGAGTAACAGCCAAGTTGAACGAGAACGCTCCTTACGACGTAAAACGCTTTTCCAGAACACATATAAGCCTGGAAGGATCTAAAAGTTTTTCCTACGAATTTTCCGATAAAAATAATAAGAAATCACTCTTTATCGGGGGTTCGGTTGAGTCACCACTCTATTACCTGAGAAAAAATTTACATTTTTTCGGCGGAATTGGATTATACTATATTAGCAATAAATATTCTTTCGACATTGCTTTTGATTACCGGTTTGAAACAGGTTCATCGCAAATAAATGATAAATCCAAGAAAACCTTTGAATTCAAAAATAACACAACAATTATTGTCCCGATAATAGGCTTCAATTGGAAAGCATTTAACAGATTTAATTTTAATGCTAAATATTTTCCCGGTAATTCCTTACTAATTGGAGTGAGTTACGGAGTGGTTTTTTAAGACGCTTACACATTGAAGCCATAAGAATTAGCATGACGCAATTACCGTGCGTAATTTGTGAAATCCTTTTACCTTTTATACTATAATAGACGTGGTTTTTAACTTAAATTAAGACCCATGGCCTTAAACGTCATCGTAATCTTCAATTAACGTGTTAACTAATTCTGGAGGATACGCCAACTTAAAATCTGTGCATAGGCATGCAACTCCATCTATAAAATGCTTTTGAAAAACTAATTAATGCTACTCTTTTATAATTTCATTATTTGTAATTAAAGAGTAACGATTATTTAAATACAAAAAAATAAAGATGAACACCTAATAAAAATTTCATGGCGGAATAATGCCATAATGCTCAATTTATTCGATACCGATTTAATAATATAAAATTCAATATATTTACCTGTTCTTTTTAATAAAATTATTCAGGATTATCATGCAAAACAACGAAGAAAAACACGTATGTATCAATTGCGGAACATCAGAAGATGAAGCCCCGTTAATCGATATCAGATTTGCCGGAAAGGTTGCCAATTTATGCTCGCGTTGCATTCCGGTGATGATACACGAACCACAGAAAATGGCTTTAAAGTTAGAGCAATTGAATAAATAATTGCCCGTCATGAAAAAGCTTTTAGCTAAATGTTCGAGGATGAAGATAGATAAGGATATCGTTTCCTTTGTGTCGACCGATGATAAAAAGAGAATCGATATTTCTTATTACTTTAATTCGTCCAACAAACATGTTTATGCCGAAGTATATTTTGGCAAGTTAGCACAAGGTCCTCCGGGATTTGTTCACGGAGGCGCCATTGCCGCGGTGCTCGACGAAACTATGGGCATTACCGGATGGATGAATAATTACAAGGTTATGACATTGGTATTGAAAACGGGATTTCTTAAGGCTCTAAAATTGAACTCTACAGTTTATGTGGATGCATGGATCGATAAAACTACGGAGAGGAATGTTTTTATCAAATCATCGATGATTTCAGAAGACAAATCTATTGTCTTTGCTAATGCCGAAGGAACTTTTGCCGTTATAGACAAGGAAAAGTGGGATGCCTTCGGAATTGACGCAGATAAATTTGTTTCGAAAGATTACCTCGAATAGCCCAATCGTTTAAGACCAATCTACCATTATTAAAAATATCATTATTGTTTTGTACCCTTACATCCACTACAAAAGTATTATTTATGAAAGGAAATAAATTTTTATTAAACGATATAATTATTATTTTTACCGTTCATAATTATTGCTGACTTATAATTCAGAGAACGGTTGAAAATGAGCGACAAACTTTACACATATCCTATCGACAAACTACTTAAGTGGATTTTAGCAGACTTAAAGAATGATAAAATTTTCGGATTTTCGAAAGAGCTTTTCTTCACTCCGGATCAAAACCATCCTTATCGATTAAGAAGATACGGTCAACTGTTGGAAACTCCCATTGGAGTTGCTGCGGGTCCGCATACGCAAATGTCACAGAACATAATATTGGCTTGGCTAACCGGAGCAAGATATATTGAACTGAAAACCGTACAAACTTTGGATGAATTGGAAATTGCAAAACCTTGTATCGATATGACCGACGAGGGATTCAATTGTGAATGGTCCCAGGAATTGAAAGTACAGCAATCGTTTGATGAATATTTGAACGCCTGGATAATAATTCATCTGTTAAAACATCACTTCGGTTGGGACGAAAGCGAAGCGGGATTTATTTTCAATATTTCAGTAGGATATAATCTGGAAGGGATTAAGCAGCCCAACGTACAGTGGTTCTTGGATAAGATGGAGAATTGCGAAGAAGAATTGAACGCAAAGCTTGATATTCTTTCAGACATTTATCCCGCAATAAAAGAAATAAACATTCCTTCCAGGATGTCGGACAATGTTACACTTTCTACAATGCACGGATGCCCGCCGGATGAAATTGAAAGCATTGTAAATTATTTATTAACGGAACGCAAACTTCATACTGCGGTTAAATTGAACCCGACTCTATTGGGCAAAGAAATGGTCCGTGAAATATTAAACGATAAACTGGGTTACGATATCATTGTACCGGACGAAGCATTCGGTCATGATCTGAAGTGGGAAGATGCCATCCCGATGATTAAAAGGCTGAATAGTAAAGCAGAGGAACTCGGGCTCGAATTCGGATTGAAATTGACCAACACATTGGAATCATTAAACATTGAGCGATTCCTTCCGGAGAAAGAAAAGATGGTTTATATGAGCGGACGCTCGCTCCATCCCATTTCGATTAATCTTGCGGCAAAGCTTCAAAATGAATTTAACGGTTCACTCGATATTTCTTTTTCCGCCGGAGTTGATGCTTTCAACGTTGCGGATACATTGAAATGTAATCTTCGTCCAATCACCGTTTGCAGCGATTTGCTTAAGCCGGGAGGTTACGGCAGACTAAAACAATATTTCGACGAGCTTGATCAAGCATTCAAAAAATACAGTGCCGATTCGATTGAGGCATTGGTGCTCAATTCATCGGAACAATTAAATATATACGAAGCAACAGTTCATAATCTTAATCTGTATGCCGAACATGTAGTATCACAGGAAAGGTATAAGCGCAATTCATTCAAATATGAAAATATAAAGACTCAAAGGGAGTTAACCGTTTTCGACTGTATTCATGCACCTTGCGTGGAAACTTGTGCAATCAGTCAGGATGTGCCGGAATATATGTATCATACGGCGAACGGCAATTTTGATAAAGCATTCGAAGTAATAGAAAAAACCAATCCTCTGCCAAACATAACGGGAATGGTTTGCGATCACCTATGCCAAAGTAAATGCACAAGGTTGAATTACGATAATCCATTGTTAATAAGGGAAATCAAGCGATTCATTTCCGCTAAGGTCAGCAGCGGTTTTGAACTTAAACCCAAACCGTCAAAAAATGTAAAAGCCGCAATCATTGGTGCCGGTCCGGCTGGATTATCGGCTGCTTATTTTTTGGCTTTGGAAGGAATTGACGTTACGGTGTATGAAAGCAAATCATTTGCCGGAGGTATGGCTTCCGATGCAATTCCGGTATTTCGCATTACGGAAGAAGCAATTAAACAAGATGTGGATAATATAAAATCACTCGGTGTTAAATTTCATTTTAACGAAAAAGTTGA
>CAZULK010000161.1:0-6024 GCA_964621225.1 uncultured Melioribacteraceae bacterium
ATAAAGGTAACTTCAAGGAAAATGAGAGATGAAGAAAGAATTTCGGATAATACCGTTTTCGACAGAGTTTACTACCTTAGTGCAGAGGTTAAGCTCAAAGAAAATCAGACTTGGTTCGATGGTATTCAAATAATTGAGAATAGAAAGATTTTGGAACCATTAAACATTGATGTAAATGAAAATTCAGAAGTTGCCTTTGTTGAAATGAAAGATATAAATAAATTTTCATTTCTTTGGAAAGACCTTCATCCGGGTAATGAATACAGAAACATAGACATACGTGACGAGAATAAATTTCCCAAGCTGAATGAACCTTTGTTATACTATCATATTGAATATTCTAGATTATATGAATTTGGTAAAGCCGATATGAACGGAAATTTTAGCCTTAAAAAATTTACGAACCCGTTTGCCGATTATCTTCCTGTACAATTTAATTTTAGAGAGCCGGATTTACCTGACGATGAGGACGTATATCTTGTAGGTTCATTCAACTATTGGGAAATACTTCCCGAGTATCGCATGAGAAAAGAAAACGACCTCTATTCAATTGTAATTGATTTAAAAAGAGGGAAATACGACTATCAATTTGTAACTGTTTCAAAAAACAAAGGTGTGGAATTTGCTGATTGGTATAAATTGGAAGGGAATTTTTGGGAAACCTCTAACGAGTATCATATTTTTGTAAACTATAAATCACAAGATTTTGGTGGTTACGATAAAATAATTGGTTATTCAAAATATGTGTTGAACGGAAATGGAAAAAATTAAAATTGGTGTAATCGGGACAGGGCATTTAGGTAGACTTCATACTAAGTTATTATCAGAAATAGAAATCGCCGAATTGGTCGGGGCATTCGATTTAGATAAAGAAAAGCTTGATGCTGTAACTTCGGAGTTTAAAATAAAATCTTTCAATTCGGTTGAAGATTTATTAAACGAAGTTGATGCCGTATCTATTGCAGCAACTACCTCCCAACATTATGAACTTGTTAAACAATCATTGAACGAAGGCGTTCATGTTTTGGTGGAAAAACCAATCACTTCGGAAATTTGGCAAGCCGAAGAGTTGGTTAAATTGGCAAATGAAAAAGATCTTCGTTTGCAAGTGGGACATATTGAGCGATTCAACCCTGCAATTGTTTCGCTGGATGAATATCACTTAAAGCCGTTATTCGTTCAAACCGACAGACTTGCTCAGTTCAATCCGCGTGGTACTGATGTGGCAGTGGTACTGGATTTAATGATTCACGATATAGATATTATTTTGAATTTGGTTGGCAGTAAAGTCCGTGATATTAAAGCCAGCGGTGTTGCCGTTGTATCGGATTCAATTGATATTGCAAATGCAAGAATCGAATTTGAAAATGGTGCTGTGGCTAATGTTACCTCCAGTAGGATTTCTCAAAAGAAGATGAGAAAGATGAGAATGTTTCAGCGCGATGCATATATATCTCTCGACTTCGATTCGGGTGTGGCGGAAGTATACAGACTCTTAAATCCGAGCGATGAAAAACCCGATTTCTTTTTGCCCATCGGAGAAATAGGGATAGGGGAAAGGAAAAGGTCAATTGTTTATGAACGTCCTGAGATGAAAAAAATAAATGCATTAAAACATGAGTTAGAACTTTTTATTAAAGCAGTGAAAGAAGGTAGTCGCCCGGTTGTTGCCGGCGAAGACGGATTACAGGCATTAAAAGTAGCCGCACAAATAATTGAAAAAATAGAGGAATCGAAAATAGTATGAGAAAAAAAATAGTTCTTTTGACCGTTCTTGTGTCGCTTTTAGCCTCGTGTAGCGTATACAAGACTATGATGAATATATCCAGGCTTAAGTTTAAGCTTGACGGAGTAAGCGGATTCAAATTGAACGGAATGGATATCTCCGATAAAACGTCGCTTTCCGATTTTGGTGCATTGCAAGTTGTTCAATTAACTTCTATGATTGCATCAGGTAACTTGCCTGTATCGTTTCGTGTAAATATCGAAGCAAAAAATCCGAACGACGGTAGAGGTGGTTTCCCCCCGACTGATTTAACTATCACTGATTTCCCATGGAAATTATACATAAACGATAAAGAAACTATTTCTGGTGAACTATCGGATCCAATAAAAGTGCCTGGAGTTGGACAAAAGAAAATTATTCCAATCGACGTTTCTCTTAATTTGATGAAATTTATTTCGGATAACGGAATTGAAGATGTGATTAATCTTGTATTGAAATTAGGTGGTCAGCAAGCTGATCCTACAAGTTTGAAAATTATTGCTCAACCCGTTCTGGATACTCCAATCGGAGAAATGCAATATCCGGAACCGATTACGATTATTTCTAAAAAATTTAATTGACGGGATTTGTTGTATGTATGCAATTGGTGTTGATCTTGGCGGAACGAATATTAAACTAGGTGTAGTATCGGATCAAGGAAAAATAATTAATAAATATTCCCTCAAGACTTTTGCCGAGGAAGGTCCGGAAAAGGTTATAAGTCAAATTCTTTTGGGAATTGAAAAATTAGTAAACAAAAGCGGGGTTAAAATTGCCGGTATAGGAATCGGTGCGCCCGGAGTGGTTAAACATAAAAAGGGAATTGTAGAACATCCACCCAATTTACCCGGATGGGGGAAAGTTAAGCTTGGTGAAATTATATCCACGCAAACCGGGATGAGCGTTTATGTGGAAAATGATGCTAATGCCGCCGCAATTGGGGAATATATATTTGGTGCCGGAAAAGATTTGGAGAGTTTCATCATGATAACTCTTGGAACAGGTGTCGGCGGAGGCATAATTCGAAAAGGAAAAGTATTCAGAGGTGATACCAACGCCGCGGGAGAATTGGGACATATATCTATTGATTATAAAGGTCCTAAGTGTAATTGCGGTTCAAGAGGATGTATTGAAGCGTACATCGGAAATAGTTATCTTACTGCCCGTACAAAGAGAGAGTTGAAAAAATATCCCGGTTCCAAATTAAATGAAATACTTAAATCGAACGGAGAACATCTTTCTCCCAGAGTAATAAACGAAGCGCTTAAACTTAATGACGAATTTGCCATAAAGGTAGTTGAGGATACAGGCAAACTGCTCGGTTTTGCAATTGCAAGTGTGATAAATGTTCTTGATATTGCTACTGTGATTATCGGTGGCGGAGTTGCCGGTTTTGGCAAAACCCTTTTCGATAGTGTGGAACAAAATGCAAAGGATAGAGTATTACAATCCTTAAAGGACAGGGTGAAGATAATTCCCGCTAAACTTTCGAACAATGCCGGAATAAAAGGCGCCTCGTCCCTTGTATTTTATAATTTGTAATGTTTAAATGATTCATCGATTTGTCGGCATATTATTTTTTCTTTCGGGACTTGTGTTCGGACAAGTTGCAGACTCCTTGGGAACGGTAGTTGACTCATCTGCTGTAGTAACTGATTCGGTTAAATCCAAATCTTTCGATGTGGATGATGTGATTTATAGTTCCGCTTCCGATTCGCTCAGCTTTGATATTAAAAATAAAAAAATGTTTCTTTATGGAAGCGGAGACTTGAAATATAAAAAGACCGAATTAACAGCAGGAAAGATTAACGTCGATTTTTCTACAAATGAATTGGAAGCATTCGGAATTGAAGAGAAGTCGGATAGCACCGGCCCAAGGGTAATTCAATCTCCCGTCCTTTCCGAAGCAGGTGAGAATTACGAAGGAGCTTCGTTAAAATATAATTTCAAAACCCAACGTGGATTCATTTCCGTAGCAAAGAACAAATCGGATAAGTCCTATTATAAAGGACAAGCGGTTAAAAAGGTAAACAAAGATGTATTTTTCATAAAAGACGGGATGTACACAACTTGTGATTCCGACACTCCCGATACTTATTTTGCCGCATCGGAAATGAAAGTAATTCAGAAGGATAAAATAATCGCAAAGTGGATTTGGATGTATATCGGCGGAGTACCGCTTCCAATTACACTTCCTTTCGGTGTTTTCCCAAATCAAACCGGCCGGAGGAGCGGTATAATTGCCCCGGGTTATGGTATGGACCCTAGACGGGGACAATACTTCCGGAATTTCGGTTACTTTTTTGCTATTTCCGATTACATGGATTTGGCATTAACGGGAGATTATTATACAAAAGGCGGATGGGGAACCAGAGGGAGATATCGTTATGCCAAGAGGTATCAATTCAACGGTAATTTAACCGCAGGATACTCTAAAATTTTAATTGGGGAAGAGGGTGACCCCGGTAGAAGTGAACAAATCGATTGGGATTTAGCATGGTATCACAATCAAAGGATTAACCCTTCAACCCGATTCGATGTCAATTTAAGATTTCAATCTTCTAACTATTTTACAAATAATTCTACCAGCTATAACGATCTGTTAACTAAAGATGTTATATCCAATGCAACATTCAGCAAGCGATGGGATGAATGGGGAACCAACCTAGTGGTCAACTATAACAGAACTCAAAATCTTGAGTCGGGGAATATAACAGAAATTCTTCCTTCGGTTTCGGTTAACAAAAGCATGACTTATCCTTTCCGTAAATCAAAATCAACTTCTTCGGATATGAAATGGTATGAATATATAGGATATTCATACAACGGACAATTTAAAAACATAAGAAAAAAAATCTCCGGTGAGTTAAATATCCGTGGTGGTATAAAGCACAGCATAAATGTTAGTGCATCCCCTAAAATCGGTTATTTCAATATTTCTCCGAGAGTCAGCTACTTGGAAAAGTGGTACAATAAAAGAGTAGTTAAGTCTCAGGTTTACGATTCCACTACATCGTCTTATACCATTAAAGAAGATGATTTGCATGAATTGAATGCGGTAAGAACCTTTGGCTTGGGAGTGAGTGCATCCACAAAAATTTACGGTATGGCGCAACCTGAAATACTCGGAATAAAAGCCTTTCGGCATACAATCTCCCCGAGCATTTCTTACACTTATAACCCTAATTTCAGTGATGAAAGATATGGTTATTATGACTACTATATAGATAAAGACGGAAGGGAAGTAAGGTACGATAAATTCGGGAAAGAAATTTTCGGAGGAGTATCTGCCGGAGAGCAGCAAAATCTTTCTTTCTCCGTCGGTAATTTATTCGAGATGAAAACAATGACCGATCCTACCGATACAACGAGCAAGGAAAGAAAAATCAGATTGTTGAATTTAAGCGCCAGCATGAGCTACAACTTTGCTGCGGATAGTTTGAATTTATCAGACCTCCGTTTAAGTTACAGAACACAAATAGGGGATTGGATCAATTTTTCCGGGTCATCCGGTTTTACATTTTATGATTACGACGGGAACAGAAGATTAAACAAATTTTTGAGTTCCGAAGGAAAAGGTTTGCTTAGAATGAATTCATTCAATTTGTCAATTTCCACTTCTTTAACCGGGGATAAACTTAAAGGAGAAACTAGAACCGGAAAAGAAGAAGAATCGGAGTATGGAGCATTTAAGAAATCCGATTATATTGCGTTGTATGATGAACAACCACCGGATTTCACCATCCCTTGGAATTTAAGTCTCAATCTTAATTATGCAATGAGCAAACAAAATGCTACCGATGTAAATAAATCTGCATCGGTCGGTATGAATTTGGGATTCAATCTGACTAAAAATTGGAAATTTACGATCAACGGAAATTATGATTTGATCCGGGATAAAATATCAGCTCCGCAAATTACAATTTACCGGGATTTACATTGTTGGGAAATGAATTTTAGTTGGAATCCACTCGGAGTTTATCGCGGATTCAGATTCGAAATAAGAATGAAAGCTCCCGAACTGAGGGATATTAAAGTTACCAGAACCAAAGGATTATACACGGGTAAGAGATGATAAGAAAATATTTTATCGACGGGAACAATCTTATTGGTAAATCGAAAGAGTTGAAAGATATTCAAAAAAAAGATCCCCAAACTTCCAGGGAAAAATTGGCTTTCAAATTGGATAGATTTTTTTCGAGTAAAGGTTTTGAAGTTGTCCTTTTTCTTGACGGACATCCCGGCGATTCTATCCCAAC
>CAZULK010000162.1:0-5942 GCA_964621225.1 uncultured Melioribacteraceae bacterium
TTCATTTCATTTCTTTTCTTTTTATTTCTTTTCTTTTCCTTTCCTTTCATTTATGAATTACTGCTATTAAATAATTGAGTTTCTTAAATATTTAATTGAGTTAATTCAATAGGAAACTCAATATTTCAATCAAAATGTCAAATATACTTTTCATAAATCAGGATATACTTTTATCTATACTTTTGCTTTTGGCAACATAACGGAAAGCAAAGGGGAATTCGATTCCGTGACGGAATCCGTGACGGAGTCTATAAAAAAGTCTATGGTAAAGTTTACTTGGCGGACTAATTCCTTGAATTTGCAGACAACTAATTTCAAATAAATTAAGGGATAAAGTTATGAATGATTATCAATTAGTTTTCACCGCAGGAACTCATATTGATTCAGCGGGGAATAAGCATACTTTCACCGAAAAGGACATTGAAGAAATTGCAAAGAAATACAATGAACAAAACAAACATCTCGCCCCCCTTGTTAAAGGACATCCACAAAGTAATGAACCTGCTCACGGCTGGGTGGAAAAGTTAAAAGCCGAAGGCGGTAAACTTTATGCAAAATTCAAAGAACTATCAAAAGAAATAATCAATGATGTAAAAGAGGGGAGATATAAATTTCCTTCAATCAGTCTTTATGGAGATAATCTTTTAAGGCACGTTGGATTGTTGGGAGCTGTCCCGCCTGCGGTAAAAGGATTGGGAGAGTTTAAGTTTTCCGAAGATATTGAAGGCGGGGAGGCAATCGAGTATTCCTTTAATGAGGAATTGGAAAAGGGGGAAGTTACGGAGTTGGTAGGCGTTTATAACGAAACTCAAAACAATATCTCCGAACTCGAAACAAAAATCAAAGAAATTAAAAAACTCAAACAAGAGTTGAAAGAATATCAAGAAAATAATTCCGCTTTGGAAAATAAAATACAATTTATGGATGAAGAACAAAGAAAGGCGGAAGAGAAATTATCCGAACTCAACCTTAAAATGCGTACTCTTCAATTCGAACAGTATCTTAATGAAAGGGTGGCTTACGGAAATATAACCCCCGCACAAAAAGAAATCATTGCAAAACTTCTCGATGCTCTTTCATCTGTTAATTTTGAAGAAAGGGAAGGAGTAAAAGGGTATGAGTTTTCCGAATATAAAGACGGAAAAGTTATCAAGACATTCGGTAACCCAATAGAATTGATGAAAGAATTTGTTGAATCGTTAAAAAGCGGAGTTAAGGTAAATCAGGAAATCAATAACAAAGATATTGATGACCCCGATACCAATAAAATTATTCAGCAGGCGAAAGAATATCAGGAAAAAGAATTACAGAACGGTAGAGTAATTGACTTTGCCACCGCTCTGGATAAAATTAAAAAACAACATAAATTAAATTAAGGAGAGAATGTTATGTATAATCAAGCAAAGATAGTTCCTTTCGTAGCAAATACAACTGTTAGCGGAAGAACAATCGTTCAGGTCACAAGTGCCGATAAGCAGGTAAGCCCTGCCGATGCATCCAGTAATATACTTGGCGTATCTGCCGAACTCGATAAAGTTGCGGGTGAGGTAGTAGATGTTATTGTTGACGGGGTAGCAGAAGTTAAAGCGGGCGGAACAATTACTCGCGGTGACTTCTTGACTGCCGACGCAAATGGAAACGCAATAACTCTTACCGATGCCCTAATGCAAGGCGGAAGGAAATATGTTCTCGGTCTTGCTTTGGATTCGGGAGTATCGGGAGATTATATTTCCGTGCTCGTGGCTCCGTCGGTAACAGGTAAGGCAACTACATAAAGTTTAACTAATAGTAAATAAATCGAGAGGTAAAAAATGGATAATGTAAAAATTGAACAAATAAAAGAATTTGCAAGCTCACCTTTCCCTGTAACAGAGGAACAACTTGCGGTTGCGGTTGAATATCGTAACAAAGCATTTATCGCCGATGAGGCGTTACCTGTTGTTAGGACTGGAAAGCAGGAATTCTCTTATCAAACCTTTGAAAAGAAAGATAGCTTTACAATTCCTAAAACAGAATCAAGTAGAAAAGGGGGATTAAATACCCTTGAATTGAGCGGAACAGAAACAACCGACAAAACCATTGATTATGGTTTACAAGCCCTTATTCCGCAAAATGATATTGATAATACGGAATTTGACCTCGTAAATCACTACATTCAAAAAATAATGGAGTTGGTGAATTTAGACCACGAAAAAAGAGTTGCCGATATGGTGTTTAATTCCTCGAATTATGCTTCGGGAAATAAAACAACTCTTTCGGGAAATTCTCAATGGAGCGACTTTACAAATTCAACTCCTTTGAAAGATATTCTTGATGGTTTTGATGCCTGTTTAATGCGTCCTAATGTTGGAATTATAGGACAACAGGTTTGGACAAAACTTCGCCAACATCCTGATGTAGTGAAAGCCATTGGCGGAAACTCTGGTGATTCGGGAATCGTTCCTGTAAGAGCAGTTGCAGATTTGCTTGAACTCGATGAACTTTATATCGGTTCTGCAAACTACAATACCGCCAATAGAGGGCAAACATTCTCGAAGGCGTTCTTATTCGGTAAACACGCTTGTTTCTTTTATCGTGATACCGCATCCATTCCACAATTACAGACTTCACAGTTCTTTACAGCACAATTCGGTGACCCAGTAGTTTATACCGCTCCTTTGAATCCTGGTGATTTAGGATTAAGCGGTGGAGTTAAGGTTGTGGCTGGTAGAAGATTAAAAGAAGTTAAGACCGCTACTGATTTAGGTTACTTATTTATCAATGCAGTAGCATAAATCGGGAGGTTATCGTGAAAGCGAATTGGTTGATTAAATATAACGGTAAAGTATATAATACAGGTGATAAAATTAACCCAAAGGATTTTAATAAATCCGACTTGGAAGAACTCATTAAATCAGGTGCTATAAGCAAGGAAGAAAAAGCCAACGCAAATAAAAGCAAAAGGAAATGAGTAGATGGGTAATTATATCACCTCGTCAGATATTGAGCGGGTAATATCGAAAAAGGAAGTCGTCGATTTATTGAATGATGCGAACCGTAATGTAACGATAACGGATGGTATCATATCTAATTTAATTGACGAAATTATTACCGAAGCCGAAGACTTGGTAAATGGATATTTACGGGGGCGTTATGATACGCCCCTTTCCACCGTGCCGAGTATTATTAAGAGAATTACCCTTAATGTATTCCGATACTATCTCTACGATAGACGGAATATATCTATACCACAGAATATCGTTGATAGTTATGATGAATCGGTTTCCCAGTTGGAAAACATAAGAAAAGGGTTACTTGATTTAGGTATTGAGAATACATCGTCAACAAAAGACGGTTCATTCTTTATTAAGATAAATAAAGAAAAAAGCGATGTAATATTTGGGGATAAAAATAATAGCGATGCGAAGTATAACTTAGACAACTATCTATAAGGAGGTCGTAGATGCAGTATATCGAGAAACTAATAACAAGAGGAGATAAGGCAGACCTCACCTTTACCCTACAAGGTGATTATTCAGGGAAAGAGTTATATTTCACCGCTAAACAATCTAAATCCCCTACTGCAGTTCGTGAAATTGATTTACGAAATACATCAGCAGGCGGGGGGAATAATGAATTGGAAGCCAGTTACTCCAACGGAATTACCACTATTACGGTTCATCTCTTGCCGACTCATACCGAGGAAATGACTTTTGATAAGTTATATTATGATATTGAGGTAAGGGATTCAAATGATATAAATTTCGTGGAAACACCGATTGAAGGAGAGCTTGTTATCGTTAAGGATGTCCGAACGCCTTTCGATAATACCTCTGCGGTCTATGGTGAATATGTTAACCAAGCGTATGATAGAATTTTAATTGCTTCGGTCGGTCCTGATGGATTATTGAGCGAATTAAAAGACTATGGATATAATGAAACTTTATCTGCAACGAGGGTGAGTAAAGGTATATATAACATAAATTCACCTTCGGGGATATTCGATTCTAATTCATTTGTCGAGATTTTACCGATTGAATACAATAGTTCGGTTTTATCTGCGATGCCGATTATTAACCATAACTACGGACACGACGCTAATAATCTTCAAGTCGGTATTATGGATTTATTTACCAATATGGTTATGGATTCTAAATTTTTACTTATTGTAAAAAGGATAAGACAATGAAAAAGATAATGTTTATAATGTTATTGATTATTACATCAAGTTCTTTTGCTCAATGGACTGCAACAAGCACGAGAACAGATAAGTTAAGAACAGGGGTAAAAAATAATACCACTTTCTTAACCGTGCCTGCGGATTCATTTTACGCAAATGCTGTTTATATAGTAAACCTACAAGAACAGATTGATTCCTTAAAATCAGTTATTGCATATCTACAACAGTTGGTCGCAAAAGATTATGCGACAGCGGGAAATCAAACAACCGCTAATAGCTCATTATCGAATATAGAAACTCAACTCACTAATTTGAATTCAAAGGATTTTGCAACTGCAACAAATCAAACTACTATATCCAATACCCTCACTAATATATCTACCAATACGGAGAATAATAATTTAAGCGGGAGTAGTATGGTATCGGTAAATTATAGTTCTTTTACCCAACTTCCGAATCAAAGCATCAAAGGAATTATTATTTACAACTATTCATCGTCAAATGGTTATGTAAGCTATGATAATGGAGCCAATTACATAATTCTATACCCAAACGAACAGTATGTAAATGATGGTTTGCGAAATTCAAACGCAGTTTATGTTAAAGGAGACCTAACAATTGAATATAGAAATTAAAGGAGTAATATAAAATGAAAAAGTTAGCAATAATTTTATCAATCTTATTCGTTGGTATTTCATACGGTCAAAATACCGATAAGACATCAAATACTTCAAAGAAAGAAATTCAATACTGGTACGATATTTTTGAATCTTCCCCCGAAGCAATAAGGGTGAAGGCAATAAATTTAAGTTCAACCTATACCGCCCCTTCATCTATATCGAGCGGGAGCAAAACAGTAACGACTTCTGCAAGTTCATTGACTTCAAGCACTCCCGCGAAGTTTGTTGTGATTACAAATGTATCAGGAACGACAGTTTATTACGGTGGTTCGGGAGTGACGACGAGTAATGGAATCCCGATATATAATAATGAACAGCACTATATAAGTATAGATGACGCAAGTAAAATATATGTTATAAGTGGTTCGGGAAGCGTATCAATAAGGTTTGCAATATTTAACTAAGAGGTGAAAAAATGAAAAGAATAAATAAAAGTTTATTCCTGTTTTTAATTCTACTGTTAACAAATGTTAGTTTTGCACAGGTTTATTCGTTAAAGTCGGGTGATGTCCGCTCTGACGAATGGTCACCCCCGAAAGGTGGGTTGATTCTTAACGGGACAGACCAATATATAAGCATCCCCGCATCTGCAAAGCACGATTTTGGGACTGAAAGTTTTGCAGTTGCAACAGTAATCAAGACAAGCACTTATGGCTTATCTATATACCCCCGACTTTTCAATAAGGTGGCATCGTCAAATGGATTATACGCATTTATAGAGAGTGGGGGGCGTATTCGTCTTAATTTTAATAGTCTTGGGGCACAAACATTATCAACTGTTGTAGCCGATGGGAAAAAACATTTAATTGTATTTGATGTGAACCGTTCTACAAATCTAATTACTGTATATGTTGATAACGAGGCAGACCCTACAACATACGACATAAGCGGAACAACTGCTGATGCGGGTGATGGTGGAACAATATACTTTGATTATGATGGTATAAGTTCAACAACTCTTTTTGAAGGTGAAAAATATCGCCATCTGCTCTTTAATATGGCAACCGACTCCGACTTACGAGAAGCTCTTTGGAATAACGGCTCTCCTGAAACAGCAACAATTCCTTTCGAGTATCAAGGGGCGAGTCAGACGGCACTCACAA
>CAZULK010000163.1:0-5933 GCA_964621225.1 uncultured Melioribacteraceae bacterium
TTGCAAATCTGGGTACCCAAATTTGGTCTACGGTAAAAAGATCGAGATGCGGTGACTTGCTCCTTAAGGTTCTTGCAAGTAATTCTTTCCTTTCATTGGTGGAAAATTTTGAGAATGGCAGATTAATAGGTACAACCCTTATTTTGCCTTTATATCTTTCATTAAATGAATCTATTATTTTTTGGTGGGGAGCGGAAATATTTTCAGCAAAATGGATAACAACTTCCTTATTCTCGTCCTTTACGTCGCCGGAAAGAATGGAAATAAAATAAATTAGTATAATCCCGATTATAAATGTGAAGATAAAAACCGGGAAATAAACATTTTTGAAAAGTTCTTTGAGGAAGTTAAGTTTATTAACCATTTTTTAATAATTAAGTCAGAAAAATTTAATTTCAATATATGAAGATATACAAAATGAGAATCATAAACCAAGTTATTATTTTAATAATTTTCATTTCATTCAATTCCATTTTAGCCCAAAATAAAGATATTCTCGCCAAAGTTGGTGACAGAATGCTGACAACACAGGAATTCCGGGAAAGAATCGAAATGACTCCTTATCTAAACAAAGGAATTACTCAAAAAGAATTGAAAGAAAGGTTTCTGTTTACTCTCATTCAAGAAAAATTGTGGGCGGAATTTGCAAAAGAGAAAGGTTATACGAACTCCCCGCTCATTAAATATAGTTTATCCGAAATTGAAAAAATGTACACCCGGGACGAGCTGTATCAAAGAGAAGTAATGCAAAAGGTAAATATTTCCGACGATGAAATTAATTCTTACACTGGTAATTGTAGAAAAATTCTTTATATGAATTACTTGAACTCGGAAAACAAGTCCGAAATCGATTCATTATATAATTTACTGCAATCCGGGAAATCTTTTACCGAAGTATTGGCGAAAAGACCGGAATCTCAGCTTCAACCGGTTCCCATAAAAGTGGAATGCGGACAAGCATCGGAAGAAAGGGAATACCTATTCTATTCTCTCATTCCGGGGAAATACTCCAAGCCGGTTAAAACCGAAACCGGGTGGACAATTTTTTATTTGAAGGAAATTGAAATCAATACCAAGATGACCGATCAGGATGTAAAAGCAAAGGCAAAAAAAGTAATTGAACAAAGAAAATATGCACCGGTTTATAAAGAATTCAATCGTAAATATCTTAGTGGAAAACAAGTTGTGGTAAAAGACGATCTGTTTTACAAATTGGTGAATATTCTTCAACAAAAATTGGAGAATAAATTATCGTCAAATGAAAACAAACAGACACAATTAGCAGCACTTGATTTTTATGATATTTACTCTGCATTAAATAGCTTTACCGAGAAAGAAAAAAATTCCCCTTTTATTCTTTTCAAGAATAATCCGGTAAAATTAAAAGATTACGTCGGTGCACTTGGATTCCGTGGAATTAAAATCAAAAATCCGGAAGGATTTAATCTTAAAAATTACCTGGCAAATGAAATTAAAAATTATATAAGATTGGAAATCATTTACAGGGAATCGGTAAAAAGAGGCTACAATAAACTTCCTTCAGTGCGGGAACAAGTTTCTATGTGGAAAGATAATTATCTGGCTCAATTTGCTAAATCGAAAATTGAGAAAGACATAAAAATTGCCGACTGGGAACTAAAGAAATTTTACAATCAAATTAACTTGGACAGCAATGCTGTTTGGGTTAGAACTTCGAAAGTGGTTTCAAAAAATCTTGACAGAATAAATGACATCATACAAAACTTGTCTAACGATCCGGATCTTGAAAGAGCATATCAAAACCTTCTATTAAAGGACGGTGTACGATTTTCCCAACAAAGCGATTTTGTTAATTTGAAGAATATGGAAAGATATGGATTTACCGCCTCATCCAAAATTGGTGATGTTACCGGACCATTCTTTGAGGATGACAATTTTATACTCTTTCAATTGATCGACAAAAAATCCAAATCTGCAAAAGATTCCATTTATTTTGAAAGCGCTAAGGAAGGAATAAAACAAGAATTATACTTCAGAAAATTAAAAGATCTGTTGAATTCAAAAACAGTGGAATTAGCCAATAAATATGGTGTTCAAATAGATTTCAAAAAACTTGGCGGAATAAAAGTACACGATTTGAACATAGTAGTAATGAAATTTTTCGGTTTGGGTGAACAAATACTTGCTGTTCCTTTCACAAACCAGTTTTATGAATGGTATGACATGTGGAATAAAAAAGAAGTTCGTCTGCCATAATTATTTCATTTTAGTAGTCTGATATTGTAGTTTATTTATTCATTTTTAATTGACTAATCACCCTTCCCTTTTCTTGCTTTTGGTGTGATGCAGGAATAAATTTGTAGCTTTGATTTTTTCGAATATGAGCGATAACTTTAAAAATATAACCGTAAACAGGAAAGCCCGTCACGAGTACGCGATACTTCAAACATTTGAAGCTGGAATTGTATTGCGCGGGACGGAAGTTAAATCTTTAAGACAAGGCAAAGCTAATTTGAGTGATAGTTACGCAGTAATAGACGGCGGAGAAGTTTGGTTATTGAATGCTCATATTAATGAATATGATCAAGGTAACATCAATAATCATGATCCGCTGAGAAAAAGAAAGTTATTGTTGAATAAGAGCGAAATCAGAAAATTACAAAAAGCAGTAAATGAAAAAGGAAACACCTTGGTCCCTCTTAGAATGTATTTTACAAGAGGAAAAGCAAAAGTGGAATTGGCAATAGCAAAAGGTAAAAAGGTTTACGATAAACGTCATGACATTGCCAAGCGAGACGCACAAAGAGATTTGGAAAGAAAAGTTAAATTATAGGAGTTAATAAATTGTCCGATACAAAATTTTTACCAGTCGAAGAACAATTAAAAATAATTCAAAGAGGAACAGCCGAAATTATTCCCTTGGAGGAATTAAAAGATAAACTTGAAAAGTCTTTCAAAGAAAATCGTCCGTTGAATATCAAACTCGGATGCGATCCGACCAGACCCGATTTACACTTGGGGCATTCGGTCGTATTACGAAAACTCCGTCAATTCCAGGAATTGGGACATCAAGCAATATTGATTATCGGTGATTTTACCGGAATGATCGGCGATCCGTCGGGAAGAAATCAAACCCGTCCTCCCCTAACATTCGAAGAAGCCAGAGAAAATGCAAAATCGTATTGGGAACAAGCTGCTAAAATTTTAGACCCGGATAAAACGAAAATAGTTTATAACTCCGAATGGTTAGGCAAAATGAATTTTGAATCCGTTATTAAATTGGCTTCAAAATATACAGTTGCCAGAATGTTGGAAAGGGATGATTTTACCAAAAGATTCAAAAATGGAATTCCGATTTCAATGCATGAAATTCTTTACCCCCTTGCGCAAGCAATGGACTCTGTTGCAATCGAATCTGATGTAGAGTTGGGTGGAACCGATCAAACATTTAATCTTCTTGTTGGTCGCGACATTCAACGTGAATATGGTCAAGAGCCGCAAGTTATTTTAACAATGCCCTTATTGGTTGGAACCGACGGCACGGAAAAAATGAGTAAATCATACGATAACTATATCGGTATTGATGATTCTCCGAAAGATATTTATGGAAAAACTTTATCCATACCCGATAATTTGATTTATACTTATTATGAACTCTGTACAGATGTATCATTGGAAGAATTGGCAAAGATAAAATCTGATTTGAGTGACCCTGCAATAAATCCGCGTGATATCAAACGCGCACTTGCCAGAAAATTGGTTGAGATGTATCATTCAAAAGATGATGCAATTAAGGCAGAGGAAGAGTTTGATAAAATATTTATTAAAAAAGATGTACCCGATGATATGCCCGAATTTACTTTCCCAGAATTAAACGAAGGCATTAACATAATTGATTTGATATTGAAGGTTAATTTCTCCCCTTCCAAAAGTGAAGCCAGAAGACTTATTCAACAAGGAGGAGTTTCAATAAACGGAGAAAAAATAGAAGATTTCAATCATAAAATTATTTCCGACGGAGAGTTTGTTTTGAAAGTCGGAAAGCGTAAATTTGCTAAAATAAAATCTAATTAAGGAGATAAAATTGTACCTGCCTAAAAAAATATTTTTCACAAAAGGTGTTGGCAAGCATAAAGAATTTCTTGCCTCATTCGAGGATGCTTTGAGAGCAGCAAAAATCGAAAAATATAATCTTGTTACTGTTTCAAGCATCTATCCGGTGGGTGTGAAAAGAGTTACATTGGAAGAAGGACTCAAAGAACTCCAACCAGGACAAATCGTTCATGCGGTTATGGCACGTAATGCAACCAATGAACCGAATAGATTAATAGCTTCTTCAATTGGAGCAGCTATCCCCGCAGATAAATCGATGTACGGTTATCTCTCGGAACATCATCCTTATGGTGAAACCGGGAAATTTGCCGGAGAATATGCAGAAGATTTAGCTGCTACTATGTTGGCCACTACATTAGGTATTGATTTTGATCCCGACAAAGCATGGAATGAAAGAGAACAAGTTTTTAAAATGTCCGGAAAAATTGTTCGTACTTTCAACGTTACTCAATCTGCCCGCGGTGATAAATCGGGTTTATGGACAACGGTAGTTTCCGCAGCAATTCTCTTACCCTAATTTTTAAAGCCGGTTTATGCCGGCTTTTTTCCTCTCTTTTTAAATAAAACGACATTCTGTTTGTTTTTATTTTCATTTTAACTTTAATAAATTGAAGTATAAAAATTTAGTTACTAAATAATTAACCGATTTACTGAATATTATAGAGAATTATGGCAAAAATCGGAATTTACGGCGGAACATTCGATCCAATTCATTTAGGACATTTAATCACTGCTCAGTTTGTTTTAGAGCAGCGAAAATTGGAAAAAATATTATTTATCCCGTGCAATATCTCTCCGCACAAAATTGGATTTCATTCTACACCGGCTGAGCATAGACTGAATATGGTGAAGATTGCCACCGCTTCCAATCCCCTGTTCGAAGTAAGTGATTATGAAATTCAAAAAGGTGATGTAAGTTACACGTTGGACACGATTAAACATTTTGTAGATACCGGGAACGAGATAGAGTTAGTAATCGGATACGATAATTTACTGGTTTTTGATAAATGGAAAGAACCGGATGAAATTTTGAAATTGGCAAAAGTTGTAGTTTTGAAAAGACATTCCCAGTCCGGTGAAAATAAATCCAATAAATACTTTTCCCAAGTTGAATTTTTAGATACACCAATTATTGATATTTCTTCAACCGACATACGTGACAGAGTAAGAAATAGAAAATCGATAAAGTACTTACTACCTGACGATGTAATTGATTATATAAACAGAAACGAACTATATAAAATTTGAGGCAACTTGCAGACATTAATTGAAAAACTGAGAAACGGAAATCGAAGAGCATTATCGAGGGCTATATCACATATTGAAAATAGCAGCCCCGAAACGGAAAATTTATTGGACTCTATCTACAAACATACGGGAAACGCCTATAGGATAGGTATAACAGGCCCTCCCGGTGCAGGTAAATCCACGTTAACAAATGTATTGACTAAATATTACCGGAATAAAAATCTTAAAGTGGGGATAATTGCTGTAGACCCAACAAGTCCTTTCACCGGAGGCGCTTTATTGGGTGATAGAGTTCGAATGAATCAGATTGCAAATGACGAAGGGGTATTCATTCGGAGTATGGCAACCCGGGGTTCACTCGGAGGCCTCAGTCAAAAAGCCGTTGATGCTGCAGATGTGTTGGATGCTGCCGGATTTGATATTATTATTTTCGAAACTGTCGGCGTCGGGCAATCGGAACTTGATATTGCAAATGCTGCCGATACCACTCTTGTAGTATTGGTACCGGAATCGGGTGATTCCATTCAAGCTATGAAAGCGGGATTGATGGAAATCGGAGATATATTTGTGATGAACAAATCCGACAGACCGGG
>CAZULK010000164.1:0-5931 GCA_964621225.1 uncultured Melioribacteraceae bacterium
CAAACTCAAGAAAGTCTCGCACTCTTAAAAATATTGGCGATGAGCAACAAAAATCTGAACAAAGGTAAAACTAAAGACCTCGATAAAACTTTCGGTGATATTCGCAGAAGAATTGAAGATGAGAGTAAATGAAGAAATATAAAGTATATTTTGTAACAGACGCGGAAGAGGATTTATTCGAAATATATAAATACGTTGCCTCAAGTGATTCGAAAACCAAAGCGCAAACTTTATTAAATAAATTAGAACAAACATGTAAAAAATTATCGCAATTTCCCGAAAGAGGTCATTACCCTCCCGAATTAGAAAGAATAGGAATATTTAGCTACAAAGAAATTCATTACAAACCATACCGGATTATCTATCAAGTAATTGGACAAAATGTTTACATACATTGCATTTTAGACGGTCGCAGAGATTTACAACAAATACTTCAAGAGAGGATAATACGATAATAAACTACCCTTGCTAAAAAGTTTAATGAAAAAGAAGTTTCATCTCAACTCATTATTATTATAATAATTTTAACCTAATTGTTTTTTCAATGCTCTTTCGGAGAGAAATTTTTTCGATAATGTATTCTAATAATTCAACTAAACATTAGACAATTTTTTTCCAAATACAATTGAATTTTCGTAATCTGCCAAACGGGTAAATCCCATTTTTTCATAAAAGCCTATTGCGTTCGTGTTTTTCTTACCTACTTCCAAATGGACACCGGATACATTTAATGGGTTTAACTTATCCATGAATATGTTTATCAATTTTTTACCGATCCCCTTCCCTTGTCCGAAGGGCAATATATCTATATGAAGATGTGCCGGATATTCATCTGCAAATTTAGAAAGCTTGTAACCTTCGTTTATCAATTTCACAACCCAGCGTTCAAAGTCTGTTTTATAATTCCCGTTAACCTTATAACGTTCTCTCAAAGGCGGAAGCCATACATCATTCATCCATGCTGCAAATTCTTTTGTGTTGCTTGTTCCGATGATGTATCCGGCTATTTTGTTTTCAACTTCGGCAATAAAACATAATTCCGGTTCAAATTGCAAATAAGGCAACGCAAAATAGGAAGCAAGTAATTCTTTGTTCGTGAATAAATCAGAGGCATCCTTCCCGCTGTAACCGGTCTTCAAACAAATATCCACAACGGCATCACGATCTGCATCCTTATATTGCCTAATAAGTTGGTTCAATCATTTATGCCTTTTGATAAGTTCATCAATCACTTCTTCCAAATGAATATCTTTTTCTGCCAATAGTACAAGCAGATGATACAATAGATCTGCGGATTCATAAATCAATTCGCCTTTGTCGTCATTCTTTGCCGCAATCACGGTTTCCACGGCTTCTTCACCCACTTTTTGCGCTATTCTGTCAATCCCCTTTTCGAACAATTTTGCAGTATAAGAATTCTCCGGTTTGTTCTCTTTTCTCGAAAGTATAAGTTCAAATAAATTTGTTAAAAATTTGATATTACTTTTATCTACCTTTTCGAAACAAGAATACCTTTCGAGATGGCAAGTATTTCCTTCCGGATCGGCTTCAATCAATATTGTATCTTTATCACAATCTGTTTCAATAGATTTCAAATGTAAGAAATTTCCCGATGTTTCACCTTTGGTCCAGAGTCTTTTTTTAGTTCTGCTGTAAAAAGTAACCTTCCCGCCTTTAATCGTTTTTTCTATTGACTCTTTGTTCATAAATCCCAGCATAAGTACAGCACCCGAATTTACGTCCGTAATTATTGCCGGAATCAATCCGTTCAATTTATCGAAGTTAAGTTCATTAACATTTATCATAATCTTATTTCAATTCCTCTGTTTAATAAATATTTTTTCAATTCAACAATTTCCAATTCTCTGAAATGGAAAAGACTTGCAGCCAAAGCGGCTTCTGCACCGGTCTCATTAAATACTTCATAAAAATCTTCTTTCTTTCCGGCTCCCCCGGAAGCTATTACGGGCACATTAACGCTTGTGCATACTTTATTAAGTAGTTCAATATCGAATCCGCTTTTGGTACCGTCTTTATCCATTGACGTAAGTAGGATTTCTCCCGCACCAAGTTCAACAACCTTTTTACACCAATCAATCACATCCAAACCGGTTGCCTCTTTCCCTCCTTTGATAAACACTTCGTATTTACCGTTAATAAATTTTGAATCGACCGCAACAACAACGGCTTGCGAACCGAATCTTTTAGCCGAATCGGTAATCAAAGAAGGAGTCCTTACGGCGGATGTATTGATCGAAATTTTATCAGCCCCGCTTTTAATTACCGCCTCAACATCTTGCAAAGAATTGATTCCGCCCCCTACAGTAAAGGGAATGCGGATTTCCGCGGCAACTCTACTTACCAATTCAACCAGTGTTTTCCGTTTCTCTTCCGATGCTGTAATATCAAGAAAAACCAATTCATCTGCGCCTTCATGATAATACCTTCCGGCAAGTTCAACTGCATCACCGGCATCGCGCAAATTTACAAAGTTTGTTCCCTTTACAACCTTACCGTCCTTTACGTCGAGACAAGGAATGATTCTTTTAGCCAGCAATTTTCTTTAACTCCTCTTCGGTTAGTTTACCTTCATAAATGGCTTTTCCCACCACGGCGCCAAACAGTCCGTAATTCTCCAACTTTTGTATATCTTCAATTCCTCTAATTCCACCGGATGCAATGATTTTTTTATCGGGAAATTCATTAACAAGATCGGTATATAAAAGGAAAGAGGGACCTTCATTCTTCCCGTCTTTGCTAATATCGGTACAAAGAAATTCTTCCAAACCAAGTTCGGAACACTTTCTTATGAATTCAAATAAATCCATTCCCGAATCTTCCGTCCAGCCTTTGTAACGGATTCTGTTATTCAATGAATCAGCCGCAATAACGAATCTTTCCGGGGAATATTTATCGACAATTCTTTTGAATAATTCCCAATTACTGAGCGGAAGTGATCCTACAATTATTTTTTGAATTCCCAATTGAATCAATAGTTCCACATCTTTTTCGCTCCGTACACCGCCACCGAATTCAATTTCCAGATCGGTTGAATATAGTATCGCCTTTATTATTTCCGCCGTGGTTATTCTTCCGTCTTTCGAACCAATTAAATCAATTATATGAATTCTACTGAACCCCAATCTGCTGTAATATTCGGCTTGTTTGACTGGGCTTCCGGTGTAAACCTTTGACGAAGTGTAATCACCTTCGGTCAATCTAACAATTTTCTCATCGATAATATCTATTGCCGGTATAACTAACATAGCTCCACAAAATTTTTTAGTATTGTTAAACCTTTTTCACCCGATTTTTCCGGATGAAACTGAACTCCGTAATAATTTTCTTTATTCGCCGCAGCACAAAATTCAACCCCATATACAGTCGAAGCAATCGTATGTTCCGTTAACTCAACGTAGTATGAATGCGCAAAGTAAAAATAATCACCGTCATTAATCCCCGTAAACAAAGGATTATCTTTAATCTTTTTAATTGAATTCCATCCCATATGTGGGATGCGTAAAGAATTATCTTCAAACTTTTTCACATTACCCGGCAAACATCCCAATCCGGTGGTATTACCCTCGGCAGTATGTTCACACAATATTTGCAAACCAAGACAAATACCGAGTATTGGCTTTTTGCAAATTTTAATTACATTCGAAAGATTCATAAGAGATAATTTTCTTAGAGCGAATGATGCTTCGCCCACTCCCGGAATTATTATCTTATCCGCTTTTAATATCTGAGTTTCCAGTTTGGTTACAATATGTTCCACACCGATTGATTCCAACGCATTCGAAACCGATTTAGTATTACCCGCTCCGTAATCAACTACTGCAATCATAATACTCCCTTCGTGCTTGGTAAATTGTTTTTACTTCTTTCGTCTATTCTCACGGCATCGTTCAATGCTTTTGCAAATGCCTTGAATATTGCTTCAATTTTATGATGCTCGTTTTTCCCTTTAGATCTTATATATAAATTTGCTTGCATACCGTTAGATAGCGCCCTAAAGAACTCTTCCACCAATTCGGTGGGAAGTTCTCCAATTTTTTCCCGTGTAAATTTAACCTTGTAATTTAGAAATGATCTTCCTCCCAAATCAATTGCAACCTTTGCTATGCAATCATCCATCGGCAATAAGAATCCGTACCGTCTTATTCCTTTTTTATCGCCCACCGCTTTGGATATTGCTTGTCCCAAAACAATTCCGGTGTCTTCCACCGTGTGATGCTCATCCACGTTAAGATCACCTTTGACTTTTATCTCCAAATCTATATTCCCGTGCTTCGAAATTTGTTCCAGCATATGATCGAAAAAACCGATACCGGTATTAATTTCACTTTTTCCGCTTCCGTCTAAATTCACTCTGCAAGCAATGTTTGTTTCCTTTGTTTTCCTTTCGATATAAGCCGTTCTATCTTCATTAAAAAGTTTTGTAACAAAATCATAAAAATCGCTGCCCGGCTCAACATAAAGATCGTTACTTCCTTTCTTTGAAGATAATTTCAGATATGATTCTTTCTCATCTATTTCGAAAAGCTCAATCCCTTCGGAAGATATGATTTTCATTTTGCATTCATCAACAAATTCCGGGTTATCAATAAACAACTTAAATCCTTTGTCAGTTAAATATACCAAGCCTTGTATCAATTTACCGAGATTGTAATCCTCGTTTAATAATTTGGCATCGAGTAATATATTTTTCTTTTTCTCATTCATTGTTTAATATCTCTTTTAATGCATTTAAAAATAAATCATTTTCTTCTTTTGTACCCACTGTAACTCTCAAACAATTTTTCAGATTCAACTGGTTTCCTCTGTCACGAATAATTATTCCCTTTTTTACTAACTGTTCGAAAATTTCCGAACTCCTATCAGATTTAAACAATATAAAATTAGCATTGGAAGGAAATACCTTTTCGATGTCTTTTATCATTTTCAGTTCGGATATAAGTCTTTCCCTTTCGTCCACAATTTGATTTACATATTCACGTTTACGGGTTAAATTATCCATAGCATTCAAAACAACTTGGGTTGTTAATTTATTCAAATTATACGGAGCCTTTACTTTGAATAAATAATCGATTATCTCCGGATTGGCAATTGCAAAACCGAACCGCACTCCGGCAAGTCCCCAAGCTTTCGAAAATGTTCTTAGTAAAACTAAATTTTTTCTACCCTTAACTTCATCAATCAAATTCGATTCGTCTGAAAAATCGATGTAAGCTTGATCCACAACTATAATGCAGTTCAATTCATCTGCCAATTTAAGAATTAACTCCCGGTCAATTAAATTTCCGGTTGGATTATTCGGCGAACAGATAAATACCAATTTGGGATTTACAGTTTTAATCTCATCCAATTGTGATAAGTCCGGTTGAAAATTCTCATCCAGCGGAAAGGATTCCACTTTTACGTCATTGATATCACACGCTACTTTATACATTCCATAAGTCGGTTCGAATATAACTACCGAATCAATCCGCGGTTCGCAAAAAATCCTTATCAATAAATCTATCACTTCATCCGAGCCTACTCCCGCAAACAAATACTCACTCTTCACATTCAAATAGCCGGATAATTTTTTCCTTAAAACCATTTGATTGGGATCGGGATATCTGTTCAAGTTTTCCACCGAATCCGATACCACAACGGATCCCAAAGAATTTTCATTTGCATCGAGAAGCAGTCCATCGGAATAACTGTCCCGCGCGGAAGTGTACGGCTTTAGTTTACGTATATTCGCTCTTACAAGTTTATTTATTTCCATCTTCCAACCTCACTCTTACTGCATTTGCATGGGCTTGTAATTCTTCTGCTTCGGCCAGCGTTATTATTGAACCGGCTAAGTTTTTTAATCCTTCTTTGCTTATTCTTTGTATGGTCATTGTTTTGAAAAATGAGAGAAGGCTTACCCCGCCGTAG
>CAZULK010000165.1:0-5930 GCA_964621225.1 uncultured Melioribacteraceae bacterium
TTCCGCGACTTACCGGAATACTTTGATTCAATTTTACTCAATATTTTATTTACTAATTTTATGAATCCGTCCACTCCGCCCGATCTCTGTATGAATGCGATTAACGCACCGACAAGCGAACTGAACATTATAGTTCGTGTGTTGCCGGGATCTTTGAATACATCAACTAAAGCTTGAATCGTTGCAACTGTTCCGTTAATAATATTACCGCCGGAAATAATTACCCATCCAAGCCAAATACCGAATAGAAGGGAAACGAATACTTGTCTGGTTTTTATTGCTATTACTATTGCCAATACGGGCGGGAGTACCGACCAGAAAGAATAATGATCCATAAACCATAAAGTTAGTGATAATTCGTTAAGTAAAATATGAAAATATTTCATATTATTGTAATGATTATGAATATCATTTTCAGAGGCTAGAATGAATATTAAATTATTGAGCATTTTTATTATTTTTCAATTTACTACTCTTTATGCACAAAACGGATTCAAAACATATTTCGAAGAAAGCGGATATGTATCCACGGAAAGTTATGATTCCACAATTTCATTTTTTGAACGAATTGCAAATTATTCTGATTTCGCACAATTAAAGAAATTCGGCGTTTCACCACAGGGGAGGGGACTTTATTATTTAATCATAGACGGAGATAAAGATTTCGAACCGGCTCATCATGATGAAAATAAAGTTACGGTTTTTATTCAAAACGGAATTCACTCGGGAGAGATTGAGGGTAAAGATGCTTGCATGCTGTTGGTCAGAGAAATGCTGATTGATAAAACCAAATCTGATCTATTAAAAAATGTTCGTTTGGTAATTATTCCGATATTCAACGTAGACGGGCACGAAAGGACATCCCCGTATAACAGAATCAATCAAAACGGGCCGGAGGAAATGGGGTGGAGAACGACTGCACAGAATTTTAATTTAAATCGTGATTACACAAAGCTGGATACTCCTGAAATGCGGGCATTAATAAAATTATTCGCCACTGTCGATCCGGATGTTTATATTGATACGCATACCACCGACGGGGCGGATTACCAATATACCATCACCTATGGAATTGATGACCATCTTTTAATTTACAAGCCACAAAAGGATTTTATCAATCGGAAATTGAGACCTTTCATAGAAGAGACCGTTGAGCAGCAAGGTTTTTTAATTTCACCTTATGTCAGTTATGTGAAAAGGGATTTCAGAAACGGAGTATACGATTGGATTTCCACGCCGCGTTATTCCCACGGTTATGCTTCGGTTAGGAACAGAATTGGTGTGTTGATTGAGACACATATGTTAAAACCATATAAGGATAGAGTTTTCTCAACCAAAAGTTTGTTGGTAGCTGTGCTTTCCTTTGCGAATGAAAACCCGGAAAAGATTAAGCAAATCAATAGTGCAGCAGATAATTATTTGTCAAATTATAACCTAAATTATTTCCCGGTAAAATTCAAAATTACCGAAAAAGCTGATTCAATTATTTACAAAGGGAAAGAACCGTATATGGATTCAAGCTTTATTGCCGGGACTAAAATTAAAAAGTATAAACAAAAGCCTCTAAATGTAAAGGTTCCTTACTATCGTTATTCTGTTGCGATAGATTCTGTTAAAATACCGAAGTATTATATCCTCCCCCAAGAATTCGGTGATTTGGCTGATAAAATGAAATTGCAAGGGATTACGGTACGAGAAAATTTGTCACAACGAAGAGTTAAATGTGAAGAAATTAAATTCAGCGATGTTAAATTTTCTACTTTCCCTTACGAAGGACATTTTTCACCAAGATTTCAATATAATAAACATGATATAGAATATGAATTGAAGAAAGGTGACTTTATCATTCCGACTGATCAGCCTTTGCTTGGATTGATAATTTATTTGCTGGAACCGAAATCACCCGATTCATTTTTGAAGTGGGGTTTCTTCAACAATATATTTGAAAGGAAGGAGTACTTTGAAGCTTATTCAATGGATCCTATAGCTCAGCAAATGTATAAAGAAAATGAAGATTTAAGAAAAGAATTTATCGCAAAACTTAATTCTGATTCGTCATTTGCCAAGAGTCCGCGGGCTAGGTTGAATTTCTTTTACGAGCGCTCGCCTTATTTTGATAAAAAATTAAATGTTTATCCCGTAAAAAAAGTCTACGATTAGATTGATTTTAGCAGCAATTCAAGGATTTGTTTTCGGATTGAGCGGAGGACTAACACCAGGTCCTCTTTCTCTCTATGCAATTGAAAGAACAATAAATAAAGGTAGGAGAGCAGGTGTGTTGGTTTCTCTCGTACCTTTAATTACCGATGCCCCAATTATTATAGCGGCAATATTGCTAGTCAATTCCATAACGCATATTGAAATTGCATTACGTATCATTTCTTTGACTGGCGCATCCTATTTAGTTTATTTAGCCTACTCAACTTGGCATATAGATTTGGCTCAACACGAAGTTACATCGGATCAATCGACACTTATGAAGGGAATATTGATAAATTACTTAAACCCGAATCCATATCTTTTTTGGTTTACTGTCGGAGCGCCGACAATAAAAAAAATCGGGAATGATAATATTTATGCCGCAATTTTATTTTTGTTTATGTTTTACCTTATGTTATGCGGAAGTAAAATTGTGATGGTATTCTTTACGAATAAAATTAATGTCAAGTTAAATGAAAAATACATTAAGATCATAACAAGGGTATTGAGTTTTTGTTTACTTTTGTTTGCGATTCAATTAAGTTATAGTTCAATTATTCAATAATAATAAGTTTATGAGTGCATTAGAAAAGTTTGATCAGTATGATATTTTGCCGGATGACCCAAGTAAAAGAGAAAAACTAATCGATCGATACAAATCGGTTAGGAATTTCTCCGAAAATTTGGCATCCCATCTTATTCCCGAAGATATGGTTGTTCAATCTATGCCCGATGTTAGTCCTACCAAATGGCATTTAGCTCACACAAGTTGGTTCTTCGAAACATTTATTTTGATAGAGAGCGGAATGGGGTTAAAACCATTCCACGAACTCTACCAATATTTATTTAATTCTTATTATGTGCAAGCCGGGGAAAGATGGATGCGTCCCGCAAGAGGATTACTTTCCCGTCCGTCGGTAAAAGAAGTTATTGAATATCGAAAATATGTTGATGAAAAAATGCTTCAATTTTTGAACGAGTGCAGCGAAGATAAACTTAATGAATTTTTTGTAAATATAAATATTGGTTTACACCACGAGCAGCAACATCAAGAGTTGATGCTTACGGATATTAAACATGTGCTTTCTTTGAATCCTCTCAGACCCGTTTTTGCAGAAGCATTGCCACACGAGGGAATTGAAACCGTAGAAATGAATTTCGATGAATTCGAAGAAGGAATATATGAAATTGGTTATGAAGGCAAAGGCTTCTTTTACGACAATGAAAAGCCAAGGCATAAACTTTTTCTAAAAGAATTTGCTATTGCCGACAGACTTGTGACCAACAGTGAATATATTGAATTTATTGATGACGGGGGATACGAAAATCCTCTTCTTTGGCTGTCCGACGGTTGGAGTACGGTAGAAGAAAATAATTGGAATTCTCCTTTATACTGGGAAAAGATAGATGGAGAGTGGTTTCATTTTACACTCACTGGATTTAAAAAAGTTGACTTGAATGAACCCGTAACTCATGTGTCATTCTACGAAGCAGATGCATTTGCACGGTGGAGAGGGAAAAGATTACCCACGGAGGCAGAGTGGGAAGTTGCATCACGCAAATTAAAGGTTGCCGGTAATTTTGTTGAGGATAAGAATTTTCATCCTGTCCCGCTAAACAACGAAAGTAAATCATCAAAGCAATTCTTCGGAGATGTGTGGGAGTGGACTTCATCTCCGTACACACCATACCCGGGCTATAAAACGCCACAAGGTGCTATTGGAGAGTACAACGGGAAATTTATGGCGAATCAGTATGTTCTTCGCGGAGGATCGTGTGCTACTTCAGTATCGCACATCAGGAATACATATAGAAACTTTTTTTATCCCCATTCTCGTTGGCAGTTTATGGGAATCAGATTAGCAACAGATTTGGATTAATTATGTTAAATGAAGTATTACAAGGTTTGAAAGAAAACCCAAAACGAATTCCGAGTAAGTATTTCTACGATGAAGTCGGATCAAAATTATTTGATGAAATTTGTGAGCTAAAAGAATATTATCCCACAAGAACAGAGATGGGAATACTTGTCGATAATATTGATGAAATTGTGAAGTATTTCCCGGATGATTGTGTGATGATAGAATTCGGGAGCGGAAGCAGTCTTAAAACAAAAGTACTTCTGAAAAATTTAATGAACTTAAAAGCCTACGTCCCGGTTGATATATCGGAAGAGCATTTATATTCTTCTGTGGCAACGTTGAAAAAAGAATTCCCGCAATTTAATATTAAACCTTTGCCGGCGGATTATACACGACCTTTCGTATTGCCAGGTTCCATCGAAAAGGGGAGTAAACTTGTCTTTTTCCCGGGTTCTACAATAGGTAATTTCACTAAAGAAGAGAGCAGGGAATTTCTCAAACTTATCCGTTCCATTACCGGGAAGGAAGGAAAATTATTGATTGGTATCGATCTGGTAAAAGATGAGCAAGTATTACTCGATGCATACAACGATCCGGTTGGGGTTACGGCGCTGTTTAATTTGAATATATTGAAGGTTATAAATAAAACATTAAAAGCAAATTTCGACGTTAATAATTTCATACATAAAGCAATATACAATAATGATGAGCAAAGAATTGAAATGTATCTCATATCTTTGAAAGAGCATACGGTGCGCATTGGTGGAGAGGAAATTCACTTCGAAGAGGGAGAGAAATTGCTGACTGAATATTCTCATAAGTATGAAATAGAAAAATTTGAAGAACTTGCAGCAGGTTATTTCAGATTAAATAATTATTGGACTGATGATAAGAGATATTTCGGAGTTTTACTTTTGAACGCCCTTTGATTTTTTTCTTTTCTGCTTTGCTCTGCATGTTGCACATGTGCAATCTTCGTAAATTTCTTCGTAACCGTAATCGATTGTGATTTCCTCACCTTTTTTTATATCTCTTGCAGCAATAAGTTTGAGGGACGATTCGTCTCCGTCTTCCACTTCGCAATTAGGTTTGCAATCGTGGTTGATGTACTTGATTTTATCTGTCATTGCGGTGTCTATATAAGTATCTCCGTTCCAAAAGATATATACATTGTCTTCTTCATATTCTCTTCTCAAACATTCATCACCGTCAATCACTTCTCCCGTTATCATCATTACCAATTCACCTTTAGGGATATCTTTAGAAGCGAATATACCTTTCCCGTGAATAGGTGATTTTTTAACAACGACAAATTTTTCCCAGGATTTTTCTTTTGCCATGTTTATTTGGTTTTGATTATTGCTATACATGCATTGAGAATTTTTTCTTCGTCGCTGCCGGGAATTACCGGAAAATTATAACGGTAGGCTTCAACTTTGGATTTATTACTATAATTGAATGCTTTCAATACATTGCCTTCTTTGTCGTAATATATTATCGAAATCATCGAATACTTTTTCAATTTTTTATTGAATAAGTAATAAGTTTTACTTTTGTAAATTTTACCGGGAACAGATTCAATTATGAATGGCGGATCATTCTCTTTGAGTGCCCAAACGTAAAGGTCGTCACCTTTGAAGGAGTCGAGGTTTGTGGTATCGATATAAATTTTATCCACCGCTCCTTCGTAAATTAAAAGCCATCTGTTATCCTGTGCATAAGATAAACCGGCTATGATTACTAATGCAAATATGACTAATCTTAAATTTTTCATGGGACAAATATAAAAAAAGAAAACCATCTTAAATAAAATAATTTTATGAATGTATTGTGATAAACAAGTGGAGAGGGAGGTTCACAGAATGCCTT
>CAZULK010000166.1:0-5896 GCA_964621225.1 uncultured Melioribacteraceae bacterium
AGAGAAAGAGCATATATTTTTTTGCATCCGGCATTTTTAAGTACCGCTGCTGCTTCTGTTATTGTACTTCCCGTGGTAATCACGTCGTCTAAAAGGATAATGCTTTCGGGCACTTTCCTTTTATATTTGATTCCGAATGCACCTTTAATATTTTGCTTTCTCTCATCAGCGGAAAGCTTGGTTTGAGTTTCTGTATACTTTTTCCTTTTCAGAATTCTTACAACCTTTTTGTTACTCTCTTTACAGAAGCCTTTCGCAATAAATTCGGATTGATTATAACCGCGGGAAGCTTTTTTGATATGGTGCAACGGAATGGGCTGGATAAAGTTTGAATCCCAACTAATTTTCTTCTTTTGAAACTCGTTGTAGAGGAGGCGTCCGAGATATAATCCGGCACGGAATTGAGAAGTATATTTTATGTTATGAATAATACTTTGGAGCGGACCTTCTTTCTTGAAAACAAAACCCGAAAATAGTCCGTCAATTAATTTTTCATCTCTAAATTTTTTGGAAAATTCAAATGCTAATTGTTGCTCGTTTAATGGTGTGATTTGGGATATACATTCATTACATAAAAAAATTTCATCTTCTTGAAGAAGAGTTGAACAATGGAAACAATATTTCGGGAAAAAGAAATCTAATATTTTATCGAATTTCTTTTTCAATTATTCATAAACACCCAAGGAATTTAGATACTCACCAAGTTTGATATCCTTAAATATAAGATGATTTTCCAGCCAGTTCCTTAAACCGGTAACATATTCCATTTGAAGTTTTTCTTTATTCAAATTCAGTGAATCCAATACCCTCTGTGTTTTCAACCTCATTCTGTTATGTTCCAATTTATGGGAAATAAATCCGGGGTCTTTGTATTCTTTCATCAAATTGTCTTCATGGTCAAAATGTTCATTCAATATCTTTTGGAAATGTTCCATTTCGGCAATTTGCTCTTCCAATGAACCTTTATTAACTAATTCATATAATCGGCTTATCGATTCGGCAATTTCATCGTGTGCCTCATCAATAGATTTTACATGTACTCTTTGATCTTCTTTCAGCTCAATAAAAGTCATTTTGTCTCCTTATAAAGAGTTCAAAGTCCGATTATAATATAAAAAATTTATAATAAACCTGCACGCTTTCTAACAAACCAATCAAGAGAAAAAAGAACAATTATCAGTAGCAAAATCAATTGATTTTCCCTGAACAAAAAATTGGACTTTTTCACAACTTCTTTTTTTGAAATTATCTTGTTGCTCGAGACCAATTCAATTATATCAGCACTGTTTTCGATATCGAAATAATTTCCGTTGGTTTTTAAAGCTAAAGATTTCAAAAGTTTCCGATTTCTAATCCGTTCGGTGTATTCCGGATTAAATGTTTCAACCGTAAAATTCTTTCCTTTTATGTTTTGTATTTTCGAATTATACTTTACTGAAGCTTTGTAACGGTATTCTCCTCCGGGTAGGGAAGAATAACCGGCTTCGTAAATACCGGAAGATTTTTGTATTAATTTCAAATCGTAGGTCTTCCCTTCATCCGTAAATACCGAAACATTTATGTCAGCATTTTCTACCGGATTAGCTGCATCATCTATAACCGAAGCTGTGAATGTGATTTTCTCCCCGGAGTTAAAAACGAATTTAACGGGTTTAACTGAAATTTTATTTTTTAATTTAATTGCATTCAGCCATTTAACAGAACTACTTATAAAATTATTTAATATGAAATTCTCCGGTGAAGCATTCATCTTCCATTTCCAAATATCACTACAGAGTGCGGTTATAGTACGGGTATTTTTCAAATTGTTTGTAATAATTAAAGGTAGTGTTGTATTCGAATTTCCAATTTTTGCATAAACGAGTGCTCCGGCTGTGGCGCTCAATTTATATTCGTGGGGGAAATACGAAAGTGGCGGAAGCTCTGACAGATCTAAATCACTTGCGCCGAATATTTCTGTAACGTACAGATTTTGCGGATTCAGCACTGATTGCACATCTATTTTGCTGTCAACACGCTTAATCAATTTGATTCCACAATTTAGAAAATCTAATAATTCATTATTTATTTTAGATGAGCTTAAAAGAAAAACCGGTTTGACCATACTCTTTCCCGTCGATTTGAGGAATTGCATCAATTCGCCGTCAACCGGATTTTGGGGAAAGTTGATGAAAAGCAATACATCAGCAGAATCAATTTTTTCTTTCCAATGATTTTTATTCTCTTTACCCTTTAAAAGTAATAATTTACGTGGCTCAATGTTCTCGTCCTCTTTTAATGCTTTATAGATAAAACTATAATCAAAATTCGGGGATGAACTAACAAGGAGTGTATTTATTTTTCCTTTAACTACATCAACATAGATGGTTTTTTCATTATTTTCTATGCTCTGTTCTGTTTTCCATCCGGAAACAGAAAATCTTAATTTCTTTTGTCCGGTTGAGGTTGGTTTGTAAGTTAAATCCACAAGATTCAAACCACCGGGGTTTAGTTTAATCTGCTTGCGTGAAACTAATTGTTTCCCTTCGAACATATTCAGCCAAACTTTTCTGGAGCCAAAACCATTGTTTTTAATCGTTACTTTAAACTCGTTTACTTTCTTATTGAATATCACCGGATTATGCTCAACATCCTCTACTGATATATCTTTGGGGGGAGTTGTGTCTCCTACTCCAACTACGTACAACTCTGAGTTTAATTGTTTTATTCTGTCAACCGGATTATCCCCGGAATTAAAATTACCGTCAGAAATGATTATTGCTGTTGAATTTGGGTGTTTATTCAATGTATCCCAAATTGTATTAAAATTAGTTTCAGCTGATGTGAAAAAGCTTTTTCCGGATTCCCATTTACGTAATGAGGAGACGTTTTCTCCGAATGAATAAATTTCAAGAGGTACACTATTCTTCTTTAATTCATTTTCTATTTTCCCGGTAATGTTAAAAATACTTGAAGAGTCCTTCTTTACCGATAATGAGTTATCAACAAAAATCCGAACGGGATTATTAATAATGTTTTTTTCGATTATATTTATAGATGGTTCAAACAGTAATGCAATAATCAAAAATAGAATTAGTGTTCGCAACGATACAAGGAATAGTTTAGTCCCTTTTCCTAGTTCGGGAAGTGTATATTTGTAAATAAACAGAGTAAATCCTAATATTACTATTAGGATGAGTAGTAGAAATAATGGATTGATATCGAAATTAAAATAAATATTTTGCAAGGTGCTCAGCTTTTCTTATTCACTAAATTGAATTTTGATTCTATTTCCCACTCTTTCATTTTTTCATAAGTTTTATAATCAGTCAGATCAAAATGAATAGGAGTAATAGCTGCATAACCGGTTCTAACTGCCATCTGATCCGATTCGATAGTGGTATCTTCATCTTCAATTAACTTACCGGTTAGCCAATAGTATTTATTTCCGTAAGGGTCTATTCTCTCTTCGTAAATGTCATCCCATTTACTTTTACCTTGAGTTGTAATCCGTACACCTTTTATTTCTTCTTCGGGTAAGTCAGGTACGTTAACATTTAAACATGTACCGGTAGGTAAACCGTTTTTAACTACTTGCTGAGCTAGTTCTGCTGTTAATTTACAAGCAAATTCAAAATTTTGGGGACGATGATCTGCGATTGAAATCGCAATTGCGGGTACATCCATTATTGCAGCTTCCCTCGCTGCGGAAACCGTTCCGCTATAAACTATGTTCACTGCAGTATTAGAGCCGTGATTAATTCCGGATATAACAATGTCGGGTGCTTCTTTCAAAATATTTCTGATTCCCATTTTAACGCAGTCTGCCGGTGTTCCTTCCACTGCATATCCGAAGAATTCTCCGTTGATATATTGTTCGGAAACTCTCAAAGGAATTTTCATTGTGATTGCATGGCCAACTGCACTCTGCTCTGTTAAAGGGGCCACAACAGTTACATCGCCGATTTCTTTTAATGCATTCCTTAAATGATAAATCCCCTTTGAAAATATTCCGTCGTCGTTGCTTATTAAAATTTTCACTATTTCCTCTATTACTCAGTTTGTTTAATTTCGACCCTAAATATAACCATTCCCAATTAATGATTGAATTGATTTTACGCTTATTCTAAAAGAAAGGAGTTTGTAAGAAACTATAAAATCTCTTTGATAAATAATGATGATTATTTAACTTTTAATAAAGATGAGAAAATAATATTTGATAAAATGCGTTCAGCTCTTGAGAAAGAAAAGATTAAAAACATTTATAACTCTGCGGCATGGTATTACGATCTGCTGCATTCTTTGGGGACTTTTCGTTTGGATGAAAGAGGACGAAAGTTTTTAGTATCGAATACAGTTACAGAGGGCAACAAAGTATTGGATTGCGGAGGAGGAACCGGATTAACGGCAATGAAAGCTGCAAAAGCTGCCGGCGAAAGTGGCGAAATAGTTGTATGCGATTTGAGTTTGAATATGCTTAATAAAGGGATAAATAAAACAAAAAAATCCGGGTTTGATAGAAACATTCATTTTCACATTTGTGATATGAATAAATTGCCGTATAAAGATAGTTCATTTGATGTAGTGTTATCTACATACAGCACTTGTCCTTTGGAAGATCCGATAATTGCAGTTAGGGAAATGGTGAGAGTATTGAAAAGCGGGGGACGATTGGGAATTGCTCATTCAACCTATGCGCCTACAAATTTTACCCGTAAAATAAGTGATCAGATAGATAATCTATTATGGAAATTCCCTTCGCTCTCTTTGGGATGTAGAGCAATTGAGATAGAATCCGGCTTGAAGGGGATGAATGTAAAAATATCAGAAAGTAAAACAATCGGATTTGTGCCTTTCTATTTCAAACTGATAGTTGCCGTAAAAAATTAACTTATATTTTACCAATTTTAATTTTATTATTTTTGCGCAAAAGAAAGAAGAAAGGAGAGAGGATGGAAAACTTTAGTTTTAACAATCCGACAAAATTAATTTTTGGAAAAGACACGGTAGCAAAGATTGGAGGGGAATTAAAAGATAGGGGAATAAAGAAAATCCTCTATCTCTACGGAAAGGGTTCTATTTTTAAGAATGGTGTTTACGATACTTCAATCTCTTCATTGAAGGATGCCGGAATAGAATTCGTTGAACTCGGGGGAGTAAAGGCAAATCCCGTTCTTTCGAAAGTATACGAAGCGATTGAACTTTGCAGAATAGAAAAAGTTGACGGAATATTGGCTGTGGGCGGCGGAAGTGTGCTTGATTCAGCAAAAGCAATTGGTGCCGGTGTTTTATACGAAGGTGATGTTTGGGACTTTTTCACAGCAAAAGCAAGATGTACAAAAAGTCTGCCTGTATTTTCCATTTTGACTATTTCCGCAACCGGAAGTGAAATGAATCCTTACGGAGTTATTACCAAGGAAGATGAAAAAAAGAAATGGGCTTTTGGAGGTGGATTAAGTTCCTATCCTGTCGTATCGATTGTAGATCCAACCGTTCAATTCTCACTTCCGAAAGAACAGACGGTCAACGGTGCTGCCGATATAATTTCCCACGTGATGGAAAACTATTTCGACGGTTCGGAAAATACTGATTTTCAAGATGAATATGCCGAAGGAATAATTAGAACTGTAATGCATCATGTCGAAATACTTCTTGATGATCCCCATAATTACGAATCGAGAGCGCAGTTGGCATTGTGTGCTACGATGGCACTTAATGGAATTATATCAATGGGAAGATTCGGCGGGGATTGGGCAACTCACCAGTTGGAACATTCAGTATCTGCTTATACCGATGTTGCTCACGGTGCCGGCCTTGCAATTCTGTTTCCCAATTGGATGAGACATGTAATGTCGGAAAATCCAAAACGGTTCGCTAAATTCTCCAACAGAATTTTCAATTACAGTGGCACTTCAAC
>CAZULK010000167.1:0-5855 GCA_964621225.1 uncultured Melioribacteraceae bacterium
GTGGATTTAAAAAAAGAAAGCCAGGCTCGGTTACCTGGCTTGAGGTGGGCAGAGACGGAATCGAACCGCCGACACAAGGATTTTCAGTCCTTTGCTCTACCGACTGAGCTATCTGCCCAAAATTTAGATTCGAAATCTATAGAATTTTTCAAAAAAAACAAATAGAAATTGAGTAAAATTTGATATTATTTTCAGAAAAAAGGGACGGAAACCCGCCCCTCAAAATCATTCACCTAATGTTGCAACCATAACCGCTTTAATTGTATGGAGTCTGTTTTCAGCTTCGTCGAAAACAATGGAATGCTCTGATTCGAATACTTCTTCAGTCACTTCCATCGACTCAAGCCCGAACTTCTGATAAATTTCTTCTCCAATTTTTGTTTCCCTATTATGGAAAGCAGGCAAACAGTGCATGAATTTAACATCGGGATTACCGGTATTTTTTATCATCTCCATATTCACTTGATATGGTTTCATAACATTTATTCTCTTTTCCCAAACTTCGTCCGGTTCACCCATAGAAACCCAAACGTCGGTATAGAGAAAATCTGCTCCTTTAACACCTTCCACCGGATCTTCTGTCAACTCAATTACAGCACCGGTTTCTTTGGCTATTTCTTTACATGTGTTCACCAATTCTTCATTCGGCCAAAGGTCTTTCGGGGCAACCGCTCTGAATTTCATTCCCATTTTTGCGGCTCCTACCATCAAGGAATTACCCATGTTATTTCTTGCATCCCCCAAATAACAGAATGTAATTTCATTCAATTCTTTCGTTGAATGCTCCATCATTGTAAGAAAATCTGCCAATATCTGAGTGGGATGAAATTCATCGGTTAATCCATTCCAAACCGGCACGCCGGCATGAGCACCCAATTCTTCAACTATTTCTTGACCGAAACCTCTATATTCGATTCCGTCGTACATTCTTCCAAGAACTCGTGCGGTATCTTTCATCGACTCCTTTTTACCCATCTGTGAACCTGAAGGTCCAATGTATGTAACTCCGGCACCTTGATCCATTGCTGCAACTTCAAAAGCACATCTTGTACGTGTTGAATCTTTAGCAAAAAGTAGAACTACATTCTTCCCTTTTAATCTTTGTTTTTCATTACCGGATTTTTTTTCTTCCTTCAATTGCTTTGAAAGATCCAAAAGATATTTTATTTCATCCGGAGTAAAGTCAAGTAATTTCAGGAAATTTCTGTTTTTCAAATCCATAATTCATCTTCTCCTTATCTAATCAATTATTTACTATTCTCGTTCCACAATCTGGTTTACCTAATTCACTTTCAACGGTGATTATTGTTTCTTTCCCGCCATTCTCTACATATTCGATGGCAGCTTCAACTTTCGGTCCCATACTTCCTGCAGCGAAGTGCCCTTCTTCCATGTATTTTTTCAATTCCGAAACAGTCACAACATCGAGAGCTTTTTGTTGCGGGGTATTGAAGTTAATATATACTTTCGGAACATCGGTAACGATATAAAACTGATCCGCACTTATCTGACTGGCCAATAAAGCAGAGGCTCTGTCTTTATCGATCACTGCTTCCTGGGCATCCAGTCTGTTATTTTCTTCCAAATACACGGGGATACCACCACCGCCGACTGCAATAACAATATGACCGTTATCCGCTAATTCTTTAATTACTTCTTTATTTATTATATCGATTGGTTTGGGTGAAGGCACTACCCTCCTCCAACCTCTTTTTCTTGGATCCTCTTTGAATATCCAACCGTTTGCCTTCGATAATAAATCGGCTTCTTCTTTCAAATAGAATTGCCCAACGGGTTTGGTTGGATTTTGAAATGCAGGATCATGAATATCAACTAGAACCTGAGTTACGAGCGTAACAACATTCTTTTTTATTCCTCTGTCGTTTAATACATTCCTCATCATCCTTTCAATCATGTAGCCGATTCCACCTTGAGAATCGGCTACACAAATATCCAAAGGCATTTTAGGAATTTTGAATTTTTCGTATCCCGCCTCGTTTCGAAGCAATATATTGCCCACTTGAGGACCATTACCATGAGTAATGATAATATTATATCCTTGATCTAAAAGACGGGAAACTTTCTCGCACGTATCATAAGCATTTTTTTCTTGTTCTTCTATCGTTCCTTTCTGATCTCCACGTATCATAGCGTTGCCGCCAAAGGCAACTACAGCAATTTTACTCATAATATTCCTTTTTCCTTTAGTACAGATTCAACAGTAATTTCTCCTATCTCTTGCAATTCATACATAACTCTGGTAGACGGTTTATTGATATTCAAAATTCTACCAAGATCAATCGGAGTACCGATAACAACAGAATCGCAATCAGTATTATTAATGGTAACTTCCAAATCTTTCATCTGCTGTTCACCATATCCCATTGCAGGTAAGAGCACTCCTATTTTAGGATATTTTTTATAAGTTTCAGTAATTGAAGCAACTGTAAATGGTCTTGGATCAACTATTTCTGCTGCTCCCATTTTCTGAGCGGCAACTGTTCCGGCACCATATGTCATTTCGCCATGAGTTAATGTGGGACCGTCTTCAACAACCAATACTCTTTTTCCCTTGATTACTGAAGGATCATCCACAGTCAATGGTGATGCAGCTTCTATGATAGTTGCATCCGGATTCACTTCTTTACAATTGTTAATTACAGTTAATATATCTTCTGCATTCGCTGAATCAATTTTATTAATAACAACTGCATCTGCCATTCTTAATGAAGTGTTACCAGGATAATATTTCATTTCATGTCCTGGACGATGAGGATCTGCAACTGTGAATGTTACATCAGCTTTGTAGAAAGACATATCGTTGTTTCCACCGTCCCAAAGAATTACATCGGCTTCTTTTTCGGCTTCTCTCAAAATTGCTTCGTAATCGACTCCGGCATAAATTACTCCGCCCAAAGCAATATGAGGTTCGTATTCTTCAATTTCTTCAATTGTACATTCATGCTTTTTAAGGTCTTCTAATGTTGCAAATCTTTGAACTTTTTGCTTTACGAGATCGCCATAAGGCATGGGGTGACGTATTGCAACAACCTTTTTCCCGGCATCTCTCAATAATTTAACTATCTTTCTGGAAGTTTGAGATTTGCCGCAACCGGTTCTGACTGCAAGAACAGATACAACTGGTTTTGTCGATTTAATCATTGTCTCTTCACCACCGAGTAATCTGAAAGATGCACCGGCAGCATTCACAATTGATGCTTTTGTCATAACATATTCGAACGGCACATCGGAATAAGAGAAAACAACTTCGTTAACCTTAAACTCTTTGATAAGTTTTTCCAAATCACTTTCTTCATAAATTTTGATTCCATCTGGATAAAGTTTACCAGCCAATTCAGCCGGATAAACTCTGCCGTCAATATTGGGAATTTGAGTTGCAGTGAAAGCTACAACATTATATTCTTCGTTATCCCTATAAAAAACATTAAAATTGTGAAAATCACGCCCTGCGGCGCCCATAATAATTACATTCTTCCTTTCCATATTTCCTCCAACGAGTAAATTGGTGAATTAGTTCATCTATTCCACAGTCACACTCTTTGCCAAATTCCTTGGTTGATCCACATTCAACCCTTTTTTAACGGCTATGTGATAAGCCAATAGTTGTAATGGGATTGAAGTTAAAATTGGCATGAGCATTCTGATTGTGTCCGGTACCTTTATAACATGATCCACGAGGGAATCAATTTTATCGTCTTGTTCACTTGCAATAGCGATAACTCTTCCCTTCCTAGCTTTAACTTCTTCAATATTGCTGATGACTTTATCGTAAACAGAATCTTTAGGAGCAATAAAAACACACGGCATTTGTTCGTCAATTAGCGCAATGGGTCCATGCTTCATCTCTGCAGCGGGGTATCCCTCGGCATGTATATAACTGATTTCCTTTAATTTAAGAGCACCTTCTAATGCAGCCGGGAAGTTATATCCCCTACCCAAATAAAGGAAATTCTGAGCATCAACATATTGTTCAGCAATTTTTTCAATCTCGTCATTTAATTCTAGAATTTTTTGCACCTTTCCGGGTATCGCTTGCATTTCCTCAATAATTCTTCTTCCGTCTTGGTGACTTAAATTTTTACTTCTAGCAATCAATAATGTTATCAGAGCCAATACAGTAAGCTGGGAAGTAAAAGCCTTTGTTGAAGCAACACCTATCTCCGGGCCGGCATGGATATAGACACCGGTATCACTCTCTCTAGCAATTGACGAACCAACAACATTAACAATTCCAAGGGTTAATGCTCCCCTCCTTTTTGCTTCTTTCAATGCAGCTAAAGTATCGGCTGTTTCTCCACTCTGTGATATAAATATAACTGTATCATCCTTTTGAATTATCGGATTACGGTATCTGAACTCTGAAGCATATTCAACCTCAACGGGAATACCGGTATATTGTTCCAACATATACTCCCCTACCAATCCGGCATGCCAGGAAGTTCCGCATGCAGTAATAATAATTCTTTTTGAATTGAACAATCTTTTTTCGAAACCATGCAAACCACCAAGTTTTGAAATGCCTTCTTTCAATACAAGTCTTCCGCGCATCGAATTTGAAAGAGATTCCGGTTGCTCCATAATTTCTTTAAGCATATAGTGAGGATATCCTCCCTTGGTAATCTCTTCAATATCCATATCAACGTCATGAATTTCCTTGATGATATCCTCGTCCTTAATCGTCTTTGCTTTAAAAGTATTTTTAGTTACTTCAGCAATTTCATCATCGTCCAAATAGATAACTCTTTGAGTATGAGCAACAAGAGCATTTACATCGGAAGCAATATAATTTTCGTTTTCTCCGATACCTACCACTAACGGACTTCCTTTCTTAGCAACAATTATTTTATCGGGTTCGTTTTTTGCAATTACACAAATGCCGTAAGTGCCCTCAACTTTAAGTAGAGCTTTTCTAACTGCTTTGAATAAGTCTTTGTCGGTTGAATAAAAACTTTCGATCAAATGCAACAAAACTTCCGTATCAGTTTCGCTTTTAAACTTATGTCCATGTTTCAATAATTTCTTTTTCAGAACGGAGTAGTTTTCAATTATGCCATTGTGAATTAGCATCAATCCCGAATCTTCTGTTGAATGAGGGTGTGCGTTTGTTTCGTTCGGTTCGCCATGTGTAGCCCATCTGGTGTGTCCTATTCCGATATTTGATTTTAAGTCCATCCCTTCAACTTTCTTCTCGAGATCGGAAACTTTCCCTTTTGCTTTAACTACTTGGCAAACATCATCTTTTACAATGCCGACACCTGCAGAATCGTAACCGCGATATTCCAATTGTTTCAGACCTTCGATCAATATCGGAACACAATTTTTGTCCCCTATATAGCCAACTATGCCACACATAGCTTACTCCTTTAATTTAATTAAAAAATACTTACGGGATGGAAGATGATTCTATTTAATGATCCGGGCAATGGCGGAAAAGCAAGAGATTTACTCTCTTCACAAACTGATATGATTTTAGACTTTGAGTTCTCATTATTCTCTTGCTTAAATGAAAGAAATCACATTTCTGTAAACGAAATTTATAAAATTAGCATCCATTTGCCAAGGAAGTTTCATCTTCTTCCCAACTGAATTTCTTCATAAAATTTATCGACACTCAACCATAAAAATTTTATAAATCGGCAATAAATTTAATAATAAATTTCTATAAGAAAGAATAGAATATTGAAAAATCGTAACAATAGCATTATATTTCGGCTTCAAATTTGCGCCCGTAGCTCAATTGGATAGAGCGTCTGACTACGGATCAGAAGGTTGGGGGTTCGAATCCTCCCGGGCGTACTACTTATACCCCGAATTATTTTCTCTTTGATATTTAT
>CAZULK010000168.1:0-5799 GCA_964621225.1 uncultured Melioribacteraceae bacterium
CAATGTGTGCACCCGAATTATTTGTGGCTTCATTAATGTTATAAAATATTCTTTCGAAATATTCCTTATTTCCGTGGGAAAAATTGAGTCTGAATGCATCAACTCCGCACTCAATTAATTTTTCCATATTTTCTATGCTATCCGTTGCGGGACCTATTGTTGCCAAAATTTTAGTTTTAGAATTTTTCATTTATCTAATTTCCCTTAAAATCAAATTAGAAATATCATGCGTTTAATATAACAAATAAGATACAAAAATTGTTCAAATTGCTTGAATAAATAAGATACATGAGTGTATTTTATTTGAAAAATGTTGTTGGAATTTCTTAACTTTAATTTATCCATTTTTTAACGAAGGAGGATTCATGGAAGAGAATAACCAAGTCAACCAGGAGTTAATGGATGACGAAGAATTCGAACTTAGCCACACCGATAAGCTAGTTGGCGTATTCACCGAACCGAAAGAAACATTTTCAAAGATTTCAAAATTCCCACCCAAAGTAGTCGATTGGTTTTTACCACTTTTCTTAATGATCGTGGTAGCTGTTTTATCAAACGTTGTTATGATGAGTAATCCAACGATTAAGTATAAAATAATCGACGAACAAATGACAAAGATGGAAGAAAGATTTGATGAAATGGTTGAATCCGGAGACCTTACCAGAGAACAAGCAGACGCACAGTTGGAAAGAACACGCGAGTTTATGGAAGGTGGTGGTGCTTTCGGACTTATAACACAAGCGATCGGAACGGTTATATTTGTTTTCGTGTTCTTCTTCCTTATTTCGTTTGTTTTCCATCTATTAGCAAAAATGGTTTTCAAAGGGGAGGGAAGCTACTCCCATTCCATGGTCGCATACGGGTTGCCGATGTACATATCGGTAATTCAAATAGTCCTTATGGTATTGGCCGCGATGACTATGGATAAGCTTTTTACAGATTTAAGTGTTGCATCTTTTGCCGGAATGGATAAACACACATTGTTGGGATTTATACTTAGCAAAGTTGATGTCTTCTCCATTTGGTTCTATGGCGTGTTTGCTATAGGTTTGGCAAAGATGCACAAATCTAATGATACGGGGAAATTCATGGGATTGGTTTACGGAACTTGGATTGGATTTAGCCTAATTCTTTTCGCCCTTTCAAAAGCCTTCCCATTCTTCAGTAATTTCATCAGATAGTAGTTTTTAACCCCTTCCTTTCGAAGGGGTTTTTTTTATTCTTTTCTTGTTGTAACAATTTCTTCTTTCATTTCGTCTATTTACTGTGGTTATGTTATTCAAAAGCGGAAAATATCGCACACTGTTCGATAAATATAAAAATGATGTTTACAGCTATGCATTGTTTTTATTGAAAAGCGAATTCGATGCCGAAGATGCGGCTCAAGAAGTGTTCATTAAATTGTGGAATAACATGGGTAAATTCAAACAATCCAAAGCCAAACAGTGGCTTATGAGCACTACTCATAATATATGTATTGATATGCTTAGAAAAAGACAAAGAAATATTGACCGGAATCTTTCCTTTGAAGATGAAATTTTTGTTGATTCGGTTGACGGGAATTCTCTTTCATATAACCATAATGTGGATTCAATACAATTACTCGATACGATTGAAGAAGCGATGAAACAATTGCCGGTAAAGTTGCGTTCTGTTTTTGTTTTGTATGAATTACACGGATTCAAGTATAAAGAAATTGCCGAGATACTTGAGTTGCCAATAAATTCAGTGAAAGTTTATTTATTAAGGGCAAGAAAATTATTACAAAAAATATTAACTAAATATGAAGTCGAAAAAGTATAACATAGAAGAATCAATTTTATCCCAAATAATCAGCGTTGCTTATGGTGATGCCGACAAGGAAACGGAAGAAAAAATTTCCGAATTAATCCTTAATGATGAAAATGCAAAGCAGATATTGGATGAATACAGAACCACTGCCAATGCTGTTCGCAAACTAAAGATTGCCGAAGCACCTATTTCGTTGGAAGAAAAACTATTCGGTAATTCCGTTAAATTGAAGAGCGAAAGCAAACAACATTCGCTTTGGGATTTGATTCTTCATCCTGCAATGGTGATGGTTTACACTGCGATTTTATTCGGATTGATTTTTAGTAATGATTTAAAACATTATCAACCGGAAAACACTTATCAATTCAGCCAAGAGGAAATTCTGAGAGCCAATAAAGAAGCGATTGCATCTTTAATGTTGGTGAAGAATATTTTAACTTCAACAGAGCATACGTTAAAACATGAAATTTTGAACGACATAGGAAAACCGATAAACATAGGATTAAACACAGTAAATTATCTTTTTGAAAAAGGAGGAAAAAATGAAAAATAAAATATTTATGTTATTGATACTCTTTTCGACGGCACTATTTGCCCAATCGGAAAATATTAAGAATGATCCGGGATACATCGACTTTGGTAATTTGACCTCCTTTGATGACGGAGATATGGTTGCAGAAGTTCTGCTCGAAGCTCACTTGCTCAAAATGGTTTCTAAAATGACAAAACATCAAGACCCGGAATTGGCAGAATTACTGAACGGACTAAAATTGATTAAAGTAAATGCATTCGAAGTGAATGATGAAAATAAAAACCAGATTTATGACATCATGAATAACGTAGACGGTGAGCTGAAAAGTAAAGGTTGGGAAAGAATTGTAAAGGTGAGAGATCATGATGAACGGGCAAACGTTTATATTAAAACAGACGGAGAAGAAGATATTGTCGGATTGGTTGTAACCGCAATAGGCGAAGATAACGAGGCAGCTTTTGTAAATATTGCGGGAAGGATAAATTTGGAAACAATAGGTAGACTTTCGGAAAAATTCGACATTCCGGAAATTGATAAAATTGGCAAAGATACTACCAAGAAAAAAGAGGAAGAATAATTATTCAATTTAGTCGGTGGAGTTATGAAGAAGTATTACAAAGTTTTATTGATTGTTTTAATTGCCCTCGTTACTACCGGATGTATAGGAGTTAATAGAAGTTTCCGCGAGGTAAGAAATTATTTGGTGAATAATTTAAATGAAAATTTAGATAAAGAAATTGAACTTTCCGTAGGACCTGTGGGGCTGATGTTCGCAAATATATTTGTAAAATTTGCAGACGAGGAGTATCAAGTTTCCGATTTGGTAAGACAAATAAGTCGTGTGCAACTTTCTGTTTATAACCGACCCGAGCCCAATGAAAGCAATTTCGAGATGTTGAGAAATATTACCCAAATGATGAAGAAGAAAGGAATGAAGTATATCGTTCGAGCCAAGGACGGAGATGAAATGTCTGCAGTGTTTCTGAACAGCAATAAAGATAAAATAAACAAGCTTTTTGTGGTTGCTTTAACGGACGAAGAGGTTGTGTTGGTGGAAATAAAAGGGGACTTAAACAAATTAATTGAGCTTGCAATAAAACAGCATGGTTTTGGCGGTAGATATGCCAGAAGATAATTCAATGATTAGCCGGTTTCCCCGGCTTTTTTATTTGTTAATAAATGTTAATTTTTAGCAAATTTGCAACTTCAATCGTTTCAATTAGTCTAACTGTGAAAAAATAAGGGAATTGTTTTGTATAAATATTTTGTTCTTATTTTGTTTTGTTCATTTATCTATGCCAAAGGACAACCGGAATCACCCAAAGTGATTGCCCATAAAATTAACGAAGAAATTACTCTCGATGGTTTTTTGAATGAAAAACTCTACCAAAATCAGCCGGTAGAAAAATTTACCCAGAGGGATCCTAACGAAGGAGCTGATCCAACGGAACAAACAAAAGTTTGGGTGGGCTACGATTCTAAATTCCTTTACATCGGTGCGTATATGAAAGATTCGCAACCCGAGACCATTGACAGAACAGTGGCAAGAAGGGATGATTTCATCAAATCCGATTGGTTCGGAATTTTTCTAGATCCTTTTAATGATGACTTAACCGGATTCTTATTCGGGGTAAATGCAGCCGGCTCCAGGCTGGATGGCACTCTATTTAATGATACCGGCGATGATATGACCTGGGACGGAATATGGGAAGCCAAAACACAAATTTTAAGTGACGGATGGAGTGCGGAAATGAAAATTCCCTTGTCTCAATTACGCTTTGATGCAAAGCCAAATATGGTTTGGGGAGTGAATTTTGCCAGAACAATTAAAAGACTTAACGAAGAAAATTTTTATGTAATGGTTCCCAAAGACGAAAATGGGTTCGTTTCCCGCTTTGCAGATTTGACCGGATTAGAAAATATATCATCGCCTCAACGCATAGAATTATTTCCATACATTGTTCAAAAAGCACAATATTTGATACACGATAAAAATGATCCATTTTACAAAGCCGATCAATACAGAACTACTATCGGTTTGGATGCAAAAATAAGTGTCGGTTCTAATTTGAATCTGGATTTAACGGTTAATCCCGATTTCGGACAAGTTGAAGTAGACCCGGCAGTTGTAAACTTAAGTGACTTCGAAACATTCTTCCCTGAAAAAAGAAATTTCTTTATTGAAGGCAGCAACATTTTGAAATTCGGTTTTGGCGGGGCAAATAATAATTGGGGATTTAATTTTCAAACACCTAATCTGTTTTATTCCCGAAGGATAGGTGCACGTCCGCATGGATATCCTTCTTCCGGGGAATATGCCGATGTACCAAAGGAAACAAGAATTATTAGTGCTGCTAAACTATCGGGCAAAATCAATGAGTCTTTTTCTCTGGCAGCATTATCTGCAATTACTGAAAGAACCTATGCCAGTATTGCCGATGGGGCGGATAGATACGAAGAAGAAGTTGAACCTTTAACCCACTACGGTGTGTTCAGGGCGCAAAAAGAATTCAACGAAGGTGAGCAGGCTATCGGAGTTATTTTTACCGGCGTTAATAGGAATTTAAGAACTGATAATTTAAAAAATAATTTGGCTAAGGAAGCTTATACATTCGGTATTGACGGCTGGACTTATTTAGACGACGACGAAACTTATGTTGTAAACGGATCCGTAATTGGCTCTTATACTGCGGGAACTGAAAATTATATGACAAGATTGCAGCAAGCGCCATATCGCTATTTCCAAAGACCAGATGCTGAATTATATAAACTGGACAGCAACATGACGAGCATGGCGGGTTGGTTCACAAGATTCATGATAAACAAACAAAAAGGTAATTTTTATTTTAACGCTGCAATAGGTGCTGTTTCCCCCACTTTCGAGAACAACGATATGGGCTTCCAACGGTCTGCTGATAAAATAAACGGTCACACAGTATTTGGTTACAGATGGTACGAGCCCGGGAAAGTATTTAGAAATTTGCAGACTTATATCGCTCATTTCCAGACCTATGATTTTGAAGGGAATAATTTATCCACGGGAGTAATGAGTTTTGTTTTTGGTGAATTCTTGAACTACTATGGATTTTCTGCAAGAGTAGGTTATAATTTCCCCGCAATAAGTAAAGGATTAACCAGAGGTGGACCGAAAGTACAAGACCCGGATGGATATTTCAGCGGAATTAATTTTAATACCGATAACCGTGAAGATGTCGTTTTTTCTGCCGGTATGAATTATGGGGGAGGAGGCAGCGGCGCTCATTTCGAAGGTATCAATTTGGGAATTGAGTGGAAAGCTTCGTCCAGTTTTACTTTGAATATTAATCCCGAGTATAGAGAAGGAATGAATTATCATCAATGGGTCGGAAGATTCGACGATGAGACGGCAAAAGAAACTTACGGCAAACGATATGTTTTCGGAGAAATGAAGCAACGGACTTTTTCAACGGAGATTCGTTTGAATTATTTATTCACTC
>CAZULK010000169.1:0-5759 GCA_964621225.1 uncultured Melioribacteraceae bacterium
CCTTCAATGTTCAAGCATAATTGAAAGTCTTCTTCGTTCCCTACTAAAATATCTGCTACGGAAGCAATTTCCGTAAATGTTTTACTAAGAGCTTCTTCCCTACCTTTCCAAAAAGATTCCCTATAATTAAGGTCGAAAGAAATTCTTGTTCCGGCATTTTTAGCTGCACGAGCCAACTCTAAACAAAAATTTGATGTCTCCTCGGAGAGTGCGGCGATCAAGCCCGACATGTGAATTAATTGAACACCATCTTCGAAAAAAATTCTGTCAATATCGAAGTCATTAATCGAAAGCGTTCTTCCAACTTCCCCGGCTCTATCGTTATACACTCTGGGACCGCGCATTCCAAATCCACTATCTGCAATATTTATTTGATGTCTGTATCCCCATGGTCCGCCTTGTTCAACTTCCGGTCCTTCAAAGTCCATGTTTCTTGCTTTCAAATTGCTTTGAATAAATTTAGCTATTGGGCTGTCTTTTACGAACTTAGTCAATACTTTAACGGGTAATCCAAGATAAGAGGAAATACTGGCAACATTAGTTTCTGCACTGGTTGCTTGCATAATATATTTATCACTACTATGAACCGGTTGTCCATTCTCCGGTGTTATCCTAATACCCATGCTTGTTGGTACTATCAACGAGTATTTACAATTTTCTTTTAATTCCATTCTTTTACCCTTTATATTGAACTAGTAATTATTAAACTCCGCTGTAACAATTAAATCCACCATCCACCGGTATAACAGTTCCGGTAATGAAGGATGCCAAGTCGGAAAGGAGAAACAAAGTAACTCCGATTAATTCTTCCGGCTTTCCGAACCTTCCCATTGGTGTGTTGTTAATTATCTTCTTTCCCCGGTCAGATAAACTCTCTCCATTTTCTTTGAACAATAAATATCTGTTCTGCTCTGTAATAAAAAATCCTGGTGCAATAGCATTAACTCTCACATTCGATTTCGCAAAATGAACAGCCAACCATTCGGTAAAATTGTTTATTGATGCCTTTGCAGCAGAGTACGCCGGAATCTTGGTAAGAGGTCTAAACGCATTCATAGAAGAAATATTTAGAATAACTCCGCTTTTATTCTTCACCAATTCTTTCCCGAAAACCATTGTAGGAATCACAGTCCCTTTAAGATTTAAGTCCATCACTTTGTCAAAACCGTCCAAACTAATGCCAAAGAATGTGTCGGACAATTCTGAATCGGGAAAGATAAATTCTTCTTTAGTTGTTGCATCGGGAGAATTTCCCCCTGCACAATTGATTAAAAAATCTAAATTCCCGTATTTGTCCATTATTCTATTCTTCGCATTTTCGAGCGCCTTTTTATCCAACACATCCGCTTGAATACCCATAGAGTCCATATTTAATTTCTCTTTTATTTCTTGAGCAAGCTTATTAATTGAATCTTTTTTTCGCCCTATCAATATAGTTATAACACCTACCGAAGCTAGTCCCCTTGCAAGAGTAGATCCTATTACGCCACTGCCTCCCGTAATAACACAAGTTTTTCCTTTTAAACTATCAAAACTATTATTCATAAAATCACCGTTAATATTTACTCAATTCTTAAATGGCATCATATGTTTCATAAAATGCTTTTGAAGGTATTCATCATATAACCTTTGACTGGCTTTAAGACTATCAAGTAATCTGTCCTTGAATATAAACTTTCCATCTGAATTCTTATCGCTTAATATTCTACCGTAAGTTACGTGTAGAATTTGTCGGGCGTTATCGTCGTCCAATAATTTAGTCAACTCCTCATCGGAATATTTATTACCGTCTTTAACAAGACTAATATTTGCAGAAACATGATATGTCTTCTTTTCTTGTTCGTAACAAGAAACCGAGTAATCCCAAATTTCTCTAAACAAACTCGGATTTATATGAGCTATTGTTCTTAATGCTTCCAGATAACTTGTTCCCGCAGTTTTGATATGAACTGGCACATTATGTTTAGCCAATATTTCATAGATTTTAAACTTATCCGAACCGGAGTGAAGCGAGAGTTTATAGTCGCCAAAGTAATCCATAACTTCTTTGTGTTTTATCAATTCAGATTCGAATAATTTAATATCACCTTTATAATCAATACCCTTTTCGAAATCGCCTATAAATCTTGGTGCCAGACTTATATATTTCACGCCAAATCGATGTAGTTGATCAGAAATGAAGAAATGTTCAAATACACTTGTAATCGACTCAGTTTCGTCAACTGAAATTTCCACTTCGAAAGGATCCGATTTGTTCATTTTCAAATGTTCGTACATTCTTCGTATATGAAGTATTGCATTTCCATATTTGATTATTGCACTTTTTAATTCAACCTCAGTTACATTTAATTTGCTGCCATCATTAAAAGTTATTTCTCCATTGCAATATAATTTCTTGATTTCATTAAAAGATAATCCGTAATTATCCCAATGAAATTCTTTTAATTCTTCATTTATCTTATTTTCATTCAACGAATCAGCGTTGTTATTTACATGCTCACCCGGATCAAAAGTAAAAAATGTATATCCTTCATCAATCATTAGTTGCAGATGATCAATTGTTTTAAGATGATCGGCATCCGCACCAAATCCTTTAGTGTAGCCGGTAATCAAGCATGCATAAATTGCCGCGTGTAATACTTCAGCGGGTTTTCTATTTGTTCTGTTCAATTCTCGTATCGATTGCTGTGCCAGAACGGGGATAAAATCGAACTCTTTTAAACTCTTTAAATGCCCAACATTGGCAATACCCAGTCTGTCTCCAAAACCAAATGAATTCCTAAGTCCAACTAATTTTGGACGAAGGAAATTATAATTCTTGAATAACACTTTTACGTTCTGCTTATTCAACGTACATCTTCTAAGAATAATCTCACCGTTAATATCAGAGTCTTCCCCCTCATATTCTATTTGTGATTGAATGTTTTTATTTATTAAAACAAGAAAGGAAAAACCGGGATAATCCTTTGGTACCAATAAAATATGATCATCTTCATACTTCACTGAGTTGGTATAAATTACCAATTCGATATCATCGAATGCCAAATTAAAAAATTCATTCTCACCGGAATTATTCTGAAAATTTTTCAATGTTTGGATTAATTCTTCGTACGTCATAAATTATACTCTCTCTTTACAAGTCCATATGTCAATTCGTGAGCTATATATTCAGCTTCATTCATTGTAATTATATGTCTGGCAACTAACCCCGCAAGGTAGTTGGAATCCATTCTTCTTGCAACGTCGTGTCTTGCCGGAATCGACAAAAACGCCCGTGTATCATCATTAAAACCAACAGTATTAAAAAATCCGGCTGTTTCTATTATATGTTCTCTGTATCTTTTCATTCCCTCCAAGCTATCGTGAAACCACCAAGGCGGACCTATTTTTAATGCCGGATAATGCCCCGCTAACGGAGCTAATTCACGGGAGTATGTGGATTCGTCAAGTGTGAAAACAATCAGTTTGAATTTCTTATTGTTCCCATATTTATTCAATAGCTCTTTTAAGTTATTGGTATATTCTGTTCTCTCGGGAATATCCCCACCTTTGTCTTTTCCGAATTTATTGAATATTAGTTGATTATGATCTCGATGTGCACCGGGATGAAGTTGCATTACTAACTCATCTTCGCAACTCATTCTTGCAAATTCCATAAGCATGTGTGCAGTGAATAGAAATTCATCATCTTCACTTGCTTCATTTTTCAATGATTTCTGAAATATATTTTCAACTTCTGTAGTTGTTAATTCGTGAGTGTATGGAGAACGAACACCATGATCGGTTGCAACGCACCCCATTGATTTAAAATACTTTCGCCTTTCTTCTATTGCTTGAATAAATTTCGGAAATGAATCTATCGTAATATTTGTAAGTCGCGATAATGTTTTAATCTCGTCCGCCCATTCTTCTGATGTTATTTTCAGAAGTGAGTCCGGCCGGAAAGTTGGAATAACTCTTCCTTTTAATTCAGTTTCGTTTATTATTTTATGGTATTCAAGTTCGTCGCATGCTGAATCAGTCGTCGAAAGAATTTCTATATTGAATTTATTAAATAAACTACGTGGAAGAAAATCTTTTTCGGAAAGCTTTAATTGAATTGCATCATAAATTTCATCTGCATTTTCACCATTCAACCTTTCGGTAATTCCGAATATTTCATATAACTCATTAGTAAGCCAAATTCCGGTTGGTGTTCCTAAAAACAGATAAAAATGCTCGGCAAAAATTTTCCATACTTTTCTTTCATCATATTTTTTAACCGGTTCATTTATTGTTGGAATTCCCAATTCCTCCAAGCTTATCCCTTGTGAATAAAGCATTCTGAAAATATAATGATCGGGAATCAAAAACAGTTCAGTAGGATTTGGAAACGGTTCATTTAAAGCCAACATTTTCGGATCGACGTGACCGTGTGGGGAAATTATTGGTAGATTCTTAATTTGGTTATATAATTTCCAGGCTATTTTTCTAACCTCGGGATTTGGGTCAAAAAAACGGTCTTCGTGGAAAATTGAATTATATTCCTTCATACTCTCACCTTTTGCTTGCATGTATCTTTTATAAGAAGCTCCGATTCGATAACGATTTTCTCCGGCTTGCTATTACCCTTACTTTCAATTAATTCGATCATTTTTTTTACCGCTAACTCACCCATTTTATTGGTCTCTTGATTTACACAGCTAATTGCCGGTTTAATGAATTTATTGAACTCACTATCTCCGAAACTGATCAAATCAATATCTCTGGGAATTTTCAGTTTCAGCTCTCTCGCAGCGGAAACCACTCCCAATGCAACGGGATAAGTTGCAGCAAAAATCATTTCGGGTAAAATTTTATTTTCATAAAAATATTTTAGGGCTTTATAGCCGTCTATTTCTTTGAATCCCCCCTCAAAAATATATTTCTCATTAATTGCCAAGCCGTTTTTCTTGAAGGAATTCATATATCCTTTTAATCTATCTTTACCAATATTTGCAGAATGATTACCACCCACAAAAGCTATTTTTTTATATCCCAGTTTGATCGCGTGATCGATGGCTTTTTCTGTACCTCCAATATCGTCGAAAACAATTTGGGTTAAACTATCATCAACGGTTCTATCTATTTCAATAATTGGAATTTTATTTGCTTTAACAATATCATAGATTTTTTTATCATTAGAATCTCTTGTTACGGAAATAATTATCCCGTCTACCTTCATCGATATCATAGTCATCAGATGCTTCTCTTGTAATTCTGAATCCTCTTGAGATGAAGTCAGTATTATTTCATAATTGTTTAATCTGGCATTCTCGTAGATGGATTCTATCAGAGAAGAAAAGAATGAGTGGGCAATTTTGGGAATTATCAATCCGATAGTATTGGATCTTTTCGAAGAAAGAAGACTGGCTGCCCTATTGGGAATATAGCCCATTTTTTGTGCAGTTGCTTGAACAGATTTTTTCATCGATTCCGATATGTCCGGTTGCCCCCTCAATGCTTTTGAGACCGTTACAGTAGAAACGCCTAAATGTTTTGCGATATCGGAGAGGGTTATTTTTTGTTTTCTCTTCAAATTGATCTATTCCACTTAATCGTTTACTTAAACGTTTAAGTAAAATTAAAGAAAATTTATTCTTAATGCAATTAGTTTTGTGGAAATTTTTTCAAACCCGGATATTTTCATTCATAAATTATCATTTAATCTTTATAATGAAAACTTTATTCATGTTTTCCTGGTGTCTTTTAATACGGTCGGATAAGTCAGCACATTCACC
>CAZULK010000170.1:0-5751 GCA_964621225.1 uncultured Melioribacteraceae bacterium
GGCGAGAATGCAAAAATATTTTTGGCTAATGCTTATTACTTCACGGGTGATTTCGAAAACGCATTGAAATATTACGAAGACTATTCAGGTGATGTTGCAACTTTCCAAGCAACAGCGCTTGCCGGAATTGCTGCATGTTACGAGGCAAAAGGGGATTATGCCGAAGCAGCAGATTATTATAACAAAGCAGCGCTTGTTACTACCGAAAATCCACAAATTCCGAACTACCTATATAGAGCCGGATTGAATTATTACAAAACCGGGGATATTAACACAGCACGAAAATTATTTTTAACAATTAAAAATGATTATCAGAGAACCGAGTATGCAGCGAAAGCTCAAAATTACTTGGAGATTATCTCTTAATTTATTTGTCTAACTAACAAAGGAGCGGTCCATGAAAAAATTATTTTACACTGCAATAATGGCTCTATTCGTGGTGGTTAGTTTGCAAGCCCAAAATGTTCGAATTGCAACGGCTTACAATGTACCATCGTTCGAACAAGATTCCGTACTTTCCGGTTTGTTGAGTATGCGTGGGACCAATTTTCATCCTGATTTATTGGGAGACGGTCATTCTGCCATAGTTTCCACAAGCTATCCGTATCATACTGTAACTGTATTCGGAACAGTAGGCAATGACTCTATTGAAGTGAAATGGACTTCACCGGTAAACATGGATGCATCAGGTTCATCACCCCGATTTGCCGTATTTGGAGATTTGGATAACGACGGTTTGAATGAAGTTATCTTCCAATTGGCAAATGTTGGTGTTGTTATTTTTGAATGGGATGGTGTTGCCGGTAGCTGGAATTTTGGGGATCAACCTTCGCAAATTATTAATTTCGAAGCATTAGCTGGTAAAAGCAACAGCGGAAACGCCGAATATATGGAAGTATTGGATGTTGACGGCGACGGTAAAAATGAATTGCTCATGGCTTTAAATTCTTCGCCGAATGAAAATGACGCTTACTATGTAGTTAGTGCATCGGGTAACTGGATTACTAATAATCCCGGATTTTCGGCTTTCAATTTGGAAGCAGCTTGGGGAAGAACAGAAGTTGATGCTGCCTACGGAATTGGTGGTGGAAGCCCTTATGCATTAATTGCGGCTAATTTTGATGGTGCTGATAATCCTGAAATATTGCTCCATAATTGGAACTTGAAAAATGTAGTTCCCATTAGAGTTCCCGGAGCAGATACTTATGAACTTTCCGACCTTACGAATGGCAAACAGAATTACTTCCTCGGCGGGGATGTAGACGATGTTGCTCTCTTTGCCGGCGTTGCAGCAGATGTGGATGGCGACGGTCGCCAGGAAGTTTATTTGCCTACTTATCCTTCATCCGATAATACCGGTAACTATCCGCACAGTGGATATTTACATATGATTTCTTATGACGACGGTGAGTCTACTGCAGAAATCTCTGAACAAAATGTAACCGTTTTGGATATGAGCGGTACAGCAGGTTTTGCAATGTTTGGTGCTGGTTATGGTGACTTGGACAACGACGGTAAAATGAATATTTATGTTGCCGGAGGATTGGGAGTGAATGTTACTTCCGCAGAATTCCAAGGCGGCGATAAACGGGATCCTGCTAATTGGGTATTCGAAAATATTTATCCCAATTCAGAAGTCTTTTCCGAAATTGCCTATATAGATTCTGCCGGAGTTCTCGATACCAACTATACTTACGATCCGGGATTCGTATCCAAACTTTACGCTCGTAATACCGATTTTGACGGGGACGGATTGCAGGATATCATTATGCCATACCAAGGATTGAAAGACAGTACTACTATTTATAACATTACTTGGAATGGTTCTGCCTACGATACTACAGTATCGAAAATCAGAAATCCCAAAGCTTGGGCACTCCGAATTCTCGAAGCGGATATGGGAACCGGAGTAAAAGCAAAAGACTTAACAATTATTACTCCGGAAGATTATGAATTAGCCCAAAACTATCCGAATCCCTTCAACCCAACTACAACTATTAGATTCAGCTTGCCTGTAAGAAATAACATCTCGTTGGTTGTTTATGATATGTTGGGTAGAGAAGTTAAAACATTGATTGCTAATCAATCCTTCGCAAAAGGATCTTACGAAGTTCAATGGGACGGAACAAATAATTTGGGTGCTAAAGTAGCCAGCGGAAATTACATTTACACTCTTAAATTCGGTAATTTCCAAATATCCAAAAAAATGACAATGCTCAAATAAGTGGATTTTTCTTAAAGCCCGACTCAGTCGGGCTTTTTTATTAAAATCAAGCATTTTCATCCCCTGTATATTCAAAATTGAATTTGGATTTTTTTTCGGAATATTAGTCTTTGTTTTAATAAATTTCGGGGTCAAATAGGATTAAATTTACGGAGATAATTTATGGCGGATACATCAGATTTCAGAAATGGTTTGATTATCAAATTTAAAAATGATTTGTATACTATCACAGAGTTTCAGCACGTTAAACCAGGAAAGGGTGGTGCGTTCGTTAGAACAACTCTTAAAAACTTAAGAACCGGTAGAGTGTTAGATAATACTTTTCGCTCCGGTGAATCCGTTGAAGTAGTTCGTGTGGAAAGAAGAAAATATCAATTCTTATACAAAGAATCCGCCGGACTTGTTTTGATGGACAACGATACTTATGAACAAATGACCGTTGACTCTTCCTATTTTGGAGAAGGGGAAAAATTCCTTAAGGAAGGGGAAGAAGTAGAAATTTTATTGGACGACGAAGATAATATCGTAACAGTCGAAATTCCGATTTTCGTCAATCTTGAAGTTACACAAACCGAACCCGGATTTAGGGGTGATACTGCAACAAATGTAATGAAACCGGCAACACTCGAAACCGGTGCAACTATTCAAGTGCCTTTATTTGTTAACGAAGGCGACATGTTGAAAGTTGACACTCGTACAGGTGAATACGTAGAAAGAGTAAAAAACTAGGGATTATATAATGGATTTAAATCTCATCAAAAAACTGATCAAAGTCGTCGAAAACAGCGAAGTTACTGAATTTTCTGTTCAAGAAGGCGACTTAAAAATTAAAATATCCAAAAATGGTGGTAACACTGTTCAACAAATAACAGTTCCGCAGCAGATGGCGGCAACGCCCCAACCGGTAGCAGAAGCACCGAAAAGTGAGGCAGCGCCAAAAGCAGAGGAAACTTCCCAAGATGAAAATCTTTACGAAGTTAAATCTCCTATAGTGGGAACATTTTATCGCGCACCTGCCCCCGATGCAGATCCTTATGTACAAGTTGGGGACAAAGTTGGTCAGGGTACTGTGCTCTGTATTGTTGAGGCGATGAAACTGATGAATGAAATTGAGAGTGACGTAAGTGGAACCATTGTTAAAATTTTGGTCGAAAATGCCACTCCGGTTGAATACAATCAGCCTCTATTTTTAATTAAACGCGATTGATAACAGAAACTGAGGTCAAATTTGTTCAATAAAATTTTAATCGCCAACCGCGGTGAAATTGCCTTGCGTGTTATCAGAACATGCAAGGATTTGGGAATTAAAACCGTGGCTGTCTATTCCGAAGCAGACGCAGATTCTCTGCATACATTTTTTGCCGACGAAGCCGTTTGTATTGGTCCGGCTCAAAGCAACCTGAGCTATCTTAAAATTCCCAGCATCATAGCTGCAGCACAAGTTACCGGAGCTGACGCAATTCATCCGGGCTATGGATTTTTAGCTGAGAATGCCGAGTTCTCCGAGATATGTGCCGATTCGGATATTAAATTTATCGGTCCCTCACCCGATATGATAAAAAACATGGGAGATAAGGCAATAGCCAAAGAGACCATGAAAAAAGTGGGAGTTCCCGTTGTTCCGGGTTCCGACGGTGTGGTAAAGGAAGTTGAGGAAGCCAAAAAAATTGCCGGTGAAATAGGTTATCCGGTAATGTTAAAAGCCTCTGCAGGTGGCGGCGGAAAGGGAATGAGAATTGTCCGCGAAGAGTCGGAATTGGAATCAGCCTTTGTTACTGCCAGCAACGAAGCTTTGGCAGCGTTCAACAACGGTGATATGTATATAGAAAAATTCATTGAGAACCCCAGACACGTGGAAATTCAGGTTATGGGAGATCAGTTCGGTAATGTGTATCATTACGGAGAAAGGGACTGTACCGTGCAAAGACGCCATCAAAAATTGATTGAGGAATCTCCTTCTCCTGTACTTACTCCGGAAATTAGACAAAAAATGGGAGAAGCTGCTGTACTCGGTGCAAAAGCGGTTAATTACGAAGGAGCCGGAACGGTTGAATTCATTGTGGATAAGGATCTCAATTTTTATTTTATTGAGATGAATACACGTATCCAAGTTGAACATCCGGTTACTGAGATGATCCACAATGTAGATTTGATTAAACAGCAAATTTTAGTGGCAGCCGGGGAACAGGTGGAAGACCTTCCGCGTGAGCCTTTGGGACATGCATTCGAATTTAGAATTAATGCAGAAGATCCCGACTTTAATTTCCGTCCTTCTCCGGGACATATTGACTATCTTCATTTCCCGGGCGGCTTTGGCGTTAGGATCGATTCACATGTTTATAACGATTACTCCATTCCTCCTTATTACGATTCATTGATTGCAAAATTGATTGTTTGGGGGAATAACAGAGAACATGCTATTGCCCGCGCAAAAAGGGCATTCGAAGAATTTAACATAGAAGGAATTAAAACTACAATTCCTTTCCATACAAAAGTGTTGGAAACAGAAGAATTTATTAGTGGTAATTACGATACATCATTTATTGATAAACATTTCAAAATTTAAGAGGTGAATTATGAATTTCCCTGAAGAATTAAAGTACACAAAAGAACACGAATGGATTAAAGTAGAAGGAAATACTGCATTCGTTGGAATTACTGATTTTGCACAAAGCGAATTGGGCGATATAGTTTTTGTTGATATCGATCCCGATCTCCAGGAAGTAACCGGCGGCGAAACTTTCGGTACTATCGAAGCTGTAAAAACCGTTAGTGATCTTTTTGCGCCGGTTGATGGAAAAGTACTTGAGATAAATCCAAAATTGGAAGATGAGCCTCAATTGGTTAATTCCGATCCTTACGGAGAGGGATGGCTGATTAAAATTGAAGTTGCTAATTCGGATCAATTAAACGAATTGATGGATGCAGCAGCATACAAAGCTCAAATCGGTCAATAAGGTTCTTTATGTTTCCGGTTATACCCGGATGGTTTTATTCAATAAATTGATTCCGAAAGCCATCCGGGATAATCATTTTGATGTGTTTGAATTCGATTGGAATTCATTCTACTCCTTCAATCGATATTTAAATATGTTTCCCCGCAGTTTTGTTGTAAAAAAGATTAATGCCGAATTATTAAAAACTGCAATAAATTATAAACCCGATTATATTTTTGTATTAAAAGGTGAGCCGATTCTAAATTCTACATTAAATAAGATTCGCGATGAGATAGACACAACCATTTTCAATTGGTTCGGCGACGACCCTTGGGAATTCCCTTATTATTCGGGTAAAATAGCCCCTAATTATGATTTCTTTTTTACATACGATCCATATTCCGTTTCACTCTATAAGAATTCGGGCTATTCAAAAGCATTTCATCTTCCTTATGGCTACGATGTTGATTTTGTTGATAGTATAAATGTTTCTGTTAAGGATTTGAAAAAATACAAATGTGATATCGCATTTATAGGAAGTTATTATCCCGAAAGAGAAGATGTATTGGGAAAACTACTTAATAAATATGA
>CAZULK010000171.1:0-5678 GCA_964621225.1 uncultured Melioribacteraceae bacterium
CGGTAATAAGGAAAAACGAAAAAAGATTGACCCGTTCGGTAGACGATATAAAAACCCTGATATCTGCACAAATAATTCACAACTTGATTATAGATGTTCCGTAAAGCTATCTATAAAATAGTGTTGCTTTTCTTCTGTTCTTCTTGGATGCTGGCTCAGCATTCGTACGATATTTACGGGAATTTACCGTTAACGTTTAACGAAAGGTTTAGAGTGAACTCTTTGGAAGGAAATACAAACAACTATAATTCCATCAAAGATTGGGAGTTTTCCCTTGTGATGGGATATGATTTCCAGAACAGCGGTAATCAAAATTTACATTTGATTTCGATGGGCAAGAGGATTGGGAAACATTATATATATTCCCGATACACACCAGGATTTACCAAAGAGTTTAACTTCAGTTCGGGAAGCATCATACAAAATTCCGATACTTCAACAATTTCCACATCATTGAACACCAAACTTCATTATGAGGAAACATTTGGAATAGGTTATTCCTACGATTACTCAAAGAATTTATCTTTAGGTGTGTCCGTACGATATTTTCAACAATCGTTTACCCAAGACCAAATTTCACCCTTTTTCTCCGATACGCTGAATTTTATAGGAATTGACACGAGGGAAACAAAATCAAATTTTTTCAGAATGGATTTGGGATTTGTATTCCGTCCTTATAAATCATTACTCTTCGAAGTTTCTTCGGCTAATTTAATCATTGGCAATTCTGTAGATACCGACACACTGAATTTCGGGATGAGAAACAGAAGATCGGCAATTCTACGAACCGAATATAATTCCGGAGGAGATTTTTCCGTTTACGGATTGTACGAATCGCGTGGATCGGCAATTGCGGGTCTCTCTTATACACTGCCATTGTCCATTGGAAATTTATCTTTTGGGTTAAGCGCATCTCATAATTATTTAGCCAAACATTTTATTAGTGCTCTCAGTCCGTCTTTAAATTTTTCGAATGAACTCTTCTCGGTAACATTAGCCGGGATAAAAAATTTTAAGTCGGATGAATACTTTGGGGTAAGTTATTTTTTGGATAACGGTTTCGAAAACCTTAGCAACAATATTTATGACGGGGACAGAGTAATTCTGGGAGTAAATTTTTCCCTCTCCTTCCTTCCGGAAAAGTTAGTGGAAATAGAAGATGCAAAAGTGTTGGAAGATATTTATCCTGCTTTTGCGGAAGAATATCAAACAAAGCCGGTTGCCAAAGCTTTGGTGAAAAATATTTCCGACGATGATGTTTCGGTTCAACCTGTAAGTTTTATTCCGAACTTCAATGACGAAGTAATTTATTCACCGAAAGTGACCATCCGCAAAGGTGAAAGTAAGGAAGTTTTCTTCTATACCGTAATTCCGGAACAATTGCCTGAAATCAAAAAAAGATACATTTCCCAAATTGATTTACAATTATTTACAGGTAAAAATTCTCCCGATGCGGAAATTAAAAAACCGGTTTTGATAAATGATTTGAACGCTTGGGACGGAAAAGTTTTCAACTTGAAATATTTCACACTGCGGGAATTGAACGAATCCCAGAAAGTAGCGAAATCTATATTGAAGGATCATAAAGCTGAAATAGAAAGTTCGGATAGAAAACTTGGCAACTACTTGAGAACTAAAATCTTATTCAATCATTTTGTAAAAGACATTGTTTATGTTGCAGACCCGAGATCGGTAACGGACAGGGTTCAATTCCCCTCCGAAACATTAAAACTTAAAGGCGGTGATTGCGACGATTTATCAACTGCTTTTGCATCACTGCTCGAAAGCATTGGCATTCAAACTGCTTTTGTTGATTATAAATCCGACGATGGAATATCTCACGTTAATTTATTGGTCAACACCAAATTGACACCCGAAGAAGTAGGCTTAATTACAAACAACGATAAAAAATTCATAGTAAGGAAATCCCCCTCGGGCAAATCTGAAGTGTGGATTCCACTTGAGACAACTTTGCTCACAAATTTTGATGATTCTTGGAACAATGCCGCCGAAAGATTTAATAAAGAAGCAATAGAAAATCTTGGTTTGGCAAAAGGCAAAGTCGTTATTAACGATATTTATTAGAGAGGTAACGATGAAAAAGTTTTTATTTATAATGATATTATCAACTGCATTGTTTGCACAAAACTTTGTTGTGCAAAATGTGACCGGAAAAGTTTATGTTCAAAAAGGGGTAAACGAAGAGTTGGTTCCCGTAAATAAAGGTGATACATTATCGGGAGAAGATTTAATAGTAACCGAACAAAACGCCTCAATAAGAATAGAAAAAGGGAACGATTCATTCGTGTTGGATTCCGACGCGGCATTGAATTTGAATTATGTTAAAAAGATGACATTGAACGAATTATTGTTGGCTTTGGCAATGGAAGATTTGAAAGACCTGCCGAAGGATAACAATAATAGTAAATCTACGGCAATTTACGGTTCGGAGTCGGTTGATAAAAATAATTTCGTGGACGAAATTCGAATTAAGATGGGAAGCAAAAGACTCAACGGAGCGAAACAACTTGCAAAACGGGGATATAAAGAATCCGCTATTCTTGCAACCAAAGAAACTTTCAGAAAATACCCGGAAACTAAACTGAATATTGAAAGCCGTTTATTTTTAATTGATCTTCTTTACGGAATGGAAATTTATGACGAATGCATGACGGAAATAAACGATTTGAAAAAACAAAACCTGGATGAAAAACAGAGCAAACGCCTGAACAAATTGTACACAGACATTTCCTCAAGAATTTCAAAATAATTCATTCTAAGTCATCAATTTTGTATATTAAGTTCGTGAAAATTAAAATTGACCATGACTTATAAATTTGAAAAATATTTCACTCCGGAAGAGGCAAAGCGTACACTTCCCTTGGTGAAGAAAATCGTAAAAGATATTATTGAACATAGCTATGCAATACGCAGCATAGCCGATTCTTTAACTACGGATCCTGCAGAAAACGAAGAGATTAAAAAACTATCCGTTGAATTGAATTCCTTTATGAAAGAACTGGAAGAGATTGGATGTTTCTACAAAGATTGGAGTTTTTCCGTCGGATTAGTTGATTTTCCCGCTCTAATAGAAGGAGAGGAAGTTTTTCTTTGCTGGAGAAGTGACGAAGATGATATTCTATTTTACCACTCTTTAACCGACGGATTCGCCGGAAGAAAGCCTATTCCTGCGGAATACTTTGCCGAATCGCCGAATCATTAAAGTTCAACTACATCTTCCTTGAATTCGAATCCCCGTTTGGATAATTCTGTCATCACAATTTTCCCTTTTGCTGCATCATCGACCGAAAGGACTCCCGCTTTAACGGCACTGTTGGCCGCAAGAATTGCCATTACCGAAGCATGCCAGCCGGTTAATTTTTGCATTGCTGTAAAATCGTGAATCTGGTCATATTCTTCTATTACGCTAACGGAAATTTTTTGTCTTAAACCATCCTTTTTACCGACTGCCGTTACCAGTACAATTCCGATATCAACAGGATTTTCAGATTTTAGTTTTGGTTCGAGCAAAAAGTGATAGAATTCCCTTGGAGAAATTTTCATTCCTTTGAACTCAATTTCTTCCTCTTCGAACAGTCCAAGTTGGGAATAAGCCTTGAACCATTCCCAATGACCGGGATATCGCAAAGTTCTGTTCTCCAAGCGATCAACTTTCCCTTCCAATTTCCATGGCAGAACGGACAAACCGCCGTTTGTTACATTAGCTTCCAGTTTCCCAAATCTATCACCAAAATCAATAACCTCGAGTTCGGAAAAACAAGGTACTTCCGTTATTTTTCCCTCCCGGAGAAATATAGAATTACCGTAATACTCGTTAGTCAATCCGTTTATGTGGAAATAGAGTTCATAATTCCAAGGTGGTTTGGGATTGAGTGGAATTCCCCCTCCGTAATTTTTTATTTCTTCTACTTCATCAAACTGATTTATCAGATATTCGATTATCGAAATGTTTAACCCGGGATCCATGCCGCAATCGGGAATTACGGAAACGCCGGCATTAGCGGCATCTTTATTCAATTCCAATTGCTTCCAAACAATATCGGTATTGCCGCCGAGGTCAACAAAATTACATCCTGCAGAGATTGCACATTTAGTCAATTCAACGTTGAAATAATAAGGAACGGCGCTAATTGCGGCATCGTATTCTTCCATAATGGTTTTGATTTTTGCATAGTCCGAAACTTCTGTTAGATGTGAATTTATTCTCTCGAAGCGAGTTAATTCACGTAGTTTTTCGGCGGCAAAATTTAATGAATCGTAATTATTATCGATGAAACCAATTTTTTCCGCATCGCCGAAATTAATTAAATCGAATGCCGCTGCAAGTCCCTGGCGGCCTGCTCCAATAATCAAATAGTTTTTGCTCATAATACTCCCAAATTTCAGTATTGAAATATAGGGAAAATGGAATAAATGGTTTGCCCAAATAATTTTGGGCAAACCACATTTTAATTTTCGGAAGGATCGACTATTCTGTAACTGTGTTCAATCGTCATTGCCTTTTCGAACATAGCGGTCACTCCGCAATATTTCGTAAGGGATAATTCAATTGCTCTTTCAACATCTTTTTCTTTAATATCTTTACCGTAGAAAACATATTCCAAAGACATTTTGGTGTAAACTTTCGGATGTTCTTCGGTCATTTCAGCTTCAATATTCATTTCGAATCCGTCAATTTTCACTCTTTTTTTCTGCAGAATCGAAGCTACGTCGGATCCTGTACATCCGCCGAGTGCCAAAAGAAGCAGTTCTTTCGGACGGATTGCGGCATTGCTTCCGCCGAAAGCTTCCGGACCATCCATCATAACCCAATGATTTGAGCTTGTTTTACCTGCAAAAGTTATTCCTTCCAATTGCTTTACTTGTGCTTTTACTGTTGCCATTTTTTTCTCCTTTTATAATTCACCAATATCTTCATTCCAAAGTTTCGGATTTTTTGAAATAAATTCTTTCATCAAATTTTTACATTCATCCAAATCCAAGTTTACAAGTTCTACGCCGTGATCACGCAAAAAACTTTCCGAACCGGGGAACGTTTCGGCTTCGCCGACAATCACTTTTTTAATACCGAACTGAACGATTGCGCCTCCGCATAAAAAACAAGGCATAAGCGTTGAGTATAAGATGGTATTACCATAAGATTGGATTCGTCCAGCATTTTGCAAGCAATCAATTTCTGCATGGAGGATAGGATTATCCTTTTGAACCCTTCTATTGTGACCTCTGCCTATTATTTCTCCATTCCTTACCAGCACTGAACCGATAGGAATCCCCCCTTCCGCCAGTCCAAGTTTCGCTTCCTCTATGGCTTGTAACATAAATTCATCCATAAAATCTCATCCGTTGTTTTAAAATAAATCGATCATACTAATAAAAAAGTAATTCAATTTACAAAAATCATTATTAAATTGTTATTGGGTAAAGGATGTTAGGTATAAGGAAATAAGGTATAAGGAAATAAGGTAAGAGTTTTTTCGGCATTACTTTTGAAAATGCAGTCTTTATTTACTTTAGTCCTTTTGATTCAAAATTGATCAAAACTATTTAGGGTACAATTGGTTTATCTTTCATCTAATTATCGTTTTGGAATTCTAATTTTGAATTTTGCCTTTTTAATTTTGAATTACCACTTGAATAAATTCCCCTCATCCCTTAAT
>CAZULK010000172.1:0-5533 GCA_964621225.1 uncultured Melioribacteraceae bacterium
GTAATAAATATTGGTCAAGGTGGTCCCATGTTAAATCCTGGAGATACTATTAATGTCCAATTTGCCTTTACTTTATCAGAAACAACGGAAAAATTATTTCCAAATCTTAAGATAAGAATGCCTGGATTAAATATAGGCTCCAAATTCGAGGCTAATACTAAATTAATTTGGGAAGGGAAACAGCAGAGTAGTTCAAAATATCGAGTTCAAATGTATTATAAACTAAAATAAGGAGATAATATGTTTAAAAGAATATACATACTAGTAATGATCTTAACTGTCGCATCAACTTTATTTGCACAGTCTGATTACAGTCTGAAATTCTCGGGAAATATGAATATTCCTTCAAGCAATTTCGGCGACCTATATCAAAACGGATATGGAGGTGAAGTTGCATTTTTTTATAATTCATCAGATTCATGGGATTTTGGACTGGGTCTTGGTTATTCCAAATGGCAGTTTGATAATAACTATTTGAATAATTTATTGAGCGGCACAGGTATAACAGCTGCTGCTGATATGCCATATAGTATTTTCAGCATTATGGCCGAAGCTGATTATTTTTTAACTAACGGTAAGTTTCGTCCTTATTTGATGGTTGCTACCGGTATCCATTTTGCTAAGGTTGAAGCAAATTCAGTTACTGTTGCAGGTATAACGTTTGATTTATTGGATGCGGAAAACGAGAGTGTTTTAGGATACAAATTTGGAGCAGGGATACTATATAATATATCAAATTCAATGGGTATTGATCTTCAGGCTTCTTATGCAGGAAATGCTCTCGAGTTCTCACAATCGACTTCATCCAGTACAGGAACCACTACTTCCACAAATTCCAGTAACAGCACTACCCTTTATCTCTCCATTGGAGCGGGTATTCGCTTAAATTTTTAAGTTATCACACATTCCCTTTCTAAATAAAAAGCCGGACAATCGCCCGGCTTTTTAATTTATTCGAATATTTCATTCAACGATTTTTTAATTATATCAATCGCTTCGCGGAGTTGTTCTTCGTTAATAACCAATGGAGGAGCAAAGCGAATAATGTGTTGATGAGTCGGTTTGGCGAGCAATCCGTTTTCTGCCATTTTCACGCAAACATCCCATGCTTCTTTGCCGTTGGTAGGTTTAATTACTATTGCATTGAGCAATCCTTTTCCTCTAACCAACTCAACCATAGGATGATTGAATGATTCCATTTCTTCGCGGAAAATTTTTCCGAGTTTCTCGGCATTTTCGGCAAGTTTTTCTTCTTTAATTACTGTCAATGCAGCAACTGCAACACGGCAAGCCAAAGGATTACCGCCGAAAGTAGAACCGTGTTCTCCCGGTTTAATTACCAGCATAATATCGTCGTCTGCCAATACTGCAGAAACCGGCAACACACCACCGGAAAGAGCTTTACCGAGAATTAAAATATCGGGTCTCACACCTTCGTGATCGCAAGCCAATAGTTTACCGGTTCTTGCAATTCCGGTTTGAACCTCGTCAGCAATAAAGAGCACATTCTTGGATTTACAAAGATCATAAGCTTTCTTCAAGTATCCGTCATCTGGTACATAAACACCGGCTTCGCCTTGAATTGGCTCAACCAAAAATCCTACAACATTGGGATCTTCCAATGCTTTTTCCAATGCGGGAATGTCGTTGTAAGGAACTACTTCAAATCCCGGAGTATAAGGCCCAAACCCTTTATATGAATCGGGATCGGTTGACATTGAAATAATAGTTATTGTTCTTCCGTGGAAGTTGCCTTCGCAAACAATAATTTTTGCTTGATTTTCCGGCACACCTTTCACGTCGTATCCCCAGCGGCGGGCTAATTTAAGAGCCGTTTCATCGGCTTCGGCACCGGAGTTCATCGGCAAAACTTTGTCGTATCCGAAATATTCAGTGATGAATTTTTCGTATGGTCCTAATTGATCATTATAAAATGCTCTTGAAGTTAAAGTTAAATTTTCTGCTTGTTCTTTTAACGCACCTACAATTTTAGGATGACAATGACCTTGATTTACCGCGGAATAAGCCGACAGAAAATCGAAGTATTTTTTCCCTTCCACATCCCAAACAAACGGACCTTCTCCTTTGGAAAGCACAACCGGAAGCGGATGATAATTGTGCGCTCCGTAACGGTCCTCCAATGCAATATAATCGCGTGAAGTCATACGTATCTCCCTATTAATTTAGTTAAATCGAGTATGCTAATGTAATATTTTAACATTTCAGTTCCGAAAAATTTTTATTCAATTTTACGGAAATTTATCCCGTTTATTATTTGATACTGATGAATCACCATACATGATTCCTCAAATTATTTTAGTAACTTTGGAACAATTGAATAGGAATTATTTGGTGATACAATGGATGTAAAAACATTCTCTTTCGATTTGCGAACAAACCCCGGAACAGATATAATTGACATTACTCCCCGAGTGGAGGAAATATTGCAAGAATCTGAATTTACGGAAGGAAATGCATTAATATTTGCACCCGGATCCACAGCCGGAATTACCACTATTGAATACGAACCCGGATTATTAAAAGATTATCCGGCATTCTTTGAAAGAATAATTCCTTCCAATCAAAGATATAACCACGATGATACATGGCACGACGGCAACGGACATTCGCATGTGCGTGCTTCACTACAGGGAAGTTCTTTTACGGTTCCCTTTTCCGGGAAAAGACTTCTACTCGGAACATGGCAACAAATCATTCTGGTTGATTTCGATAACAAGACAAGATCGAGAAAAGTAATAGTTCAATTAATGGGAAAATAAAGGATTCAATATGAAAATAGTTACTGTCTTCGGCAGCGCACTTCCCTTTCCGGGTGATGAAGAATATGAAACAGCATATCAACTAGGCAAATACCTAGGTGAAAAGGGGTTCGGTGTTTGTACAGGGGGTTATCAAGGAATAATGGAAGCAGTCAATAAAGGGAATAAAGAAGCAGGCGGTCATTCAATCGGGATAATTGTCGATCTGTTCAACCGCCAACCGAATCCGTTTTTAGACGAATTGATTGAAGAACATACGTTGTTCAACAGAATAAACAGTTTGATTGAAAAAGGAGATGCATTCATTGCTTTAAGAGGCGGAACGGGGACATTTTTGGAAATTGTTACTGTTTGGGAATTATTCAACAAAGACCTTGCACCGGTTCGGCCAATTGCTTTGCATGGTTCCATGTGGAAATCGATGGTAGACGATATGCATAAAAGATTGGAATACGAAAAGAGACCTACGAATATCGTTCACCAATTCGATGATATAATTGAGTGTGCAGACTACGTTATATCAAAATTGAAAGATTGATATATTGCTTAATAAGCTACGCTTCTCTTCCATTGCTTTGGATTGAAGAAGATAAAAATAGAATAGATTTCGACGCGTCCTAGTAACATTGCCAATGATAAAAGCCATTTTACTCCGTCGGGAAGATGACCGTAATTAGCAACCGAACCTACAGTTCCAAGTCCCGGACCCACATTCCCCATTGCGGCAATTGTACCGGAAAATGCAGTTAACAAATCGACGCCAAAAGCAGTAATTGCCGTAGTAATGACGAATGCAACTGTAAGATAAATCGCAATGAATAAAACACCTTTGTTCACCATATCGTCGGAAACAGTATTATTATCGAGTCGCACTTGAAATACGGCATTCGGGTGCATTAGTGATTTTAATTGTCTGCGGAATGCTTTCCACAGTATAACAACTCTGTCGACTTTAATTCCACCCGAAGTTGATCCCGCACAAGCGCATTGTAAAGTGAAGTAAATCAGTATCATCTTGGAAAGGAAAGGCCAAACTGCTGAATCGGCAGTTGCAAAACCGGTTGAGGTTCCAACCGATAAAATTTGGAATGAAGAATAGCGAAGCGCTTGCCAAAAAGAATCGTAATTTTTTCCCCAGGTATCGTAAGCTGCAACGAAGGATAAAATAACATTCGCCAAAACATAATAGCGCACGATAGTACTCTTCCAAAATTCTTTCCATTTACCGGTTGCAGCGCCATAAAGTAAAGCAAAATGAATACCGGAAAGGAGCATAAAAATCATTATAACAATTTCAATACCAACAGAATCGTAATAGGCAACACTTGCATTTTTAGGAGAGAATCCACCCGTAGCAATTGTAGCAAATGAATGTGTGACAGCATCGAACAAATTCATTCCGAACAGCATTAACAAAACAGTTTCTGCCAAAGTCAATCCGAAATAAACACCGGCAATAATTTGAATTGCCTTACTTGCTCTGTGTCTGAAGTTTTCCGCAGCCATCGAAGAAACTTCGCTCCGGAAAAGAACCATTTCTGCAATTCCTAAAAATGGGAGCACCGCAAGTACAAATATTATTATACCAATTCCACCGATCCAATGTGTGGAAGCTCTCCAAAACAATAATCCCATCGGTACGGCTTCAATATCGGAAAGAATTGTTGCACCCGTTGTTGTAAAACCGGAAACGCTTTCGAACCATGCATTCGAAAATGAAAAAACTCCACCTCCCCAAAGAACATAAGGCAAAGTACCAACCAGACAGGATAGAATCCAACTCAATACAACAATAAGTAAGCCTTCTTTGTTTGTTATCTTTTCTGCTTGAGGAACGAAAATAAGCGGGAATATTCCAACCAAAGCGGTTACCAATCCACTGTAGAAAAGAGGTATCATTCCCCCATCCGAATTGAACGCAGAGATGATTCCCGAAATAATCATAAAGATTGAATTTAGGATTAAAGAAAAAGAGATATAACGAATTACAACATGAAACCGCATTATTCTTCCATCGAAGTATTTATTTCACAAAGAAGTTTAATTGAGTCCTCCAACTCACTCATCTCGTCATTTGTTTCCACTTCTTTAATAAAGGGTGTTTTCTTTTCAATGTAATCTTTTACTTTCCTCTTCATTTTAATAATAGGCGATACAAAGTAGTAATTAATGAAATAGGTAAAGATAAATGTAAATAACAACCCGGCAAGAACCGCAATAATTCCGGGCATTACAGCCCTATTACTTTGTGCCTTTAATTCTTTCGATACTTTATAAATCGCTTCGTCGTTAACGCGTATTATGTTTTTAATATTTCCACGAATGAAATTAATATCGTTAAAAATATTCTCGTAGTACCATTTCAGATTACCTTGTCTGGGAGTATCTACAATCGGATGAAGCCATTTTTGTTTGAATGCGGAATATTTTTCGCTTATTTTTGAGAGGAATTCCTTCTCTTCTTCCATTGTAATATTATTTTTGGCTAGGGAAAGATTCTCCTCAAAAATGGAATCGGCTTTTTTTAGTCCGGCCCTTCCTTCGTCCCAATTTCCATTTAAAAGCAAAAGTATTGCGTTATTTTCTTCCTCAAGAGAATTGAGCATTTGATTGGAATATTGTATGCTTTTATAATTGTCATTAAGGAATTGCTGAACCGAGGAACCCATCTGGTTCAATTCGTAAATAGAAACCGCACCGGCAATTGCCAGCATCATTACCAATATTAAAAATCCGGATAATATTTTTAGTCT
>CAZULK010000173.1:0-5516 GCA_964621225.1 uncultured Melioribacteraceae bacterium
AGCTCCGCCACGTGAGTCACATGGCTCAGAAAAAATTTCAAATATTTTAATCTATTTCATCGGATCTTAACTAACTCAGCCCGCCCTAAACCTAAATACATACAATCTAATAACTAACACAAATCGGCGTCGCTAATCTATTTAACATAAACCAATTTGTAAAGTGATTTATGTTAACAAATCAATAAATAACAATTTCAATGATTTATGTCACAACTAATTATTTTTTACGAACTCGGTAATCTTTTCCACCACATACGTAATCTGTTCTTCGGTTAATTCCGGATAAACCGGCAATGCAATTGAATGCTCCGCCGCAAAATCCGCATTGGGGAAATCATTCATGCTCATAAGAGGTTTACCATCACCGGAATTACCATATTCATTCATTAAATCCTTAAAACATTCCTGACGGTGGAAAGGAACGGGATAGTAAACTTCGTTCCCTATTTCGTTTTCCGTAAGGAATTTTCTCAATTCGTCACGTTTTTCAACTCTAATTACATATTGGTTATAAATGTGATAATTCGTTAATTCGGTTTCACCGGTATTCTTATAAACGGCTTTCGGAAGAAGAACTTTATTATTTTCGTCGAATTGGATTTTGCCTTCTTCTGTTGCCAAACCTTTTTCCATGAATAACTTGGTATATAATTCGGCATTTTTTCTTCTTCCTTCACTCCACCCGTTCAATGCCGGGAGTTTAACCTTAATTACAGCAGCTTGCAGGGCATCCAATCGGAAGTTTCCTCCAATTACTTTATGGTAATATTTAGGATCACCGCCGTGGACTCTCATTATTTTCAATCTGTAAGCCAAATCATCGTCATTCGTAACAACGAGTCCGCCGTCTCCGAAACATCCCAAATTTTTACTCGGGAAGAAGGAGAAACAACCAATATCTCCAATTGTGCCTACGCATCTTCCGTCTTTGTATTGAACGGAAATTGCCTGCGCGCCGTCTTCAATAACCTTCAGGTCATATTTGTTTGCTATTTCGATTACCGGGTCCATATCCGCCGATTGTCCGTACAAATGAACCGGGATAATTGCCTTCGTTTTGTCTGTTATTTTTCTTTCAATATCGTTGGGATCAATATTGAATGTAACAGGATCGATGTCCGTAAATACCGGAACCGCATTCAAACGTGAAACAACGCCTGCAGTTGCAAAAAATGAATAAGTTGGAACAATAACTTCGTCACCTGCCTTGATACCGGCAGCCATTAAAGCCAACAGTAAGGCATCCGTTCCCGAACTTACGCCAAAAGCATGTTTAACATTCAAAAATTCACAGAACATATCTTCCATTTCCTTTACGCCGGGTCCTAAAATAAACCTCTGCGAATCGATTACATCCAAAACGGCTTTGTCTATTTCTTCTTTCAACTGCAAATATTGCGGTTTCAAATCCAGCAATGGGACTTTCACATCAATCTCCTGTCAAAAAATTTGTTATCAAATATTATATCTCGTCTAATTTCAAGGTAACTTCACCTCGATCTTTAAACGGAGATATCCCCTCTTTCTTCTCTGTAGTTTTAAACATCGAGAATAAATCCGGAACTTTGCCAATTTGTTCAATATCTTGCTGGGCATCTTTCTTTTTATCATTAATAAATGATGAAAAAGAGGTACCTCCGCTGCTTTCGTCAACAGTCTTTCTGGAAGAAGCAAGATAATCGTAATTGGTTTGAGTTTGGGTTATTCCCAATGCTTTTTTCAATCCTTCGATATTCTTATTACGAATATCTTCGGTAGCGGATTGATTATCAATAAATACTTTCGACATTTCATGCGATTTATAATCCGGGTCTTCAGAAACACGACTGAGGGGAGTTCGATTAGCATCGTCTTTCAAAAATCCACCGGATGGTTCAGAAGCGCTAATTGCTTCGTCGTCTTCATCAATAAATGTATCGTCGAATGCAAAAATTGCATCGGCAAATATTTTATCGTTTTGATGTTGTGCTTCTTGCGCGGTAAGATCGAATCCGAATACTTCCTTGAAATTAGCTTCGAGTTCAGATTTACCTTGATATGATAAACCGATTTGTTGAATTTTAAACCTGAATTTTTCCGGGTCGAGATTAAACCGGAGGTGTCTCAGATCTTTTATTGCAAAAATGGGGTCAAAATATACCAGTTCCATTCTACCTTCAACTTTTATAAAATACCCGTATTTGGTTGAATAACTGTCCAAATCGGGAACATTTGTCAACAATCTGTAAACAATCAAATTTTTCGGTATCGGCGCCTTAACGAATTCACATACTTCAAAATAGCTTATTCGTTTCGCTCTCTTAATGGCGTCTTTCTTGAAAACAATTTTAAAATTGTTATTGAAATCAAATAAATTTTTCGAAAAAATCAAAACATCGTTTTTTCGTACGTCTAACGTCTCTAAAAACATTTACTCACATTCTCTCAAAATTCAAGTATCAAAGTTATAGCCGAATCACCAATTTTTCAAGACAAATTTTACTCTGCCCAGCGAATAATTCCGAGTTCAAATTTGTTGATCAACAGATCATGCTTGGGCAATATTCTGAGTGTATAACCGAAATTTCCGGTTTCCACACAAGGGATTTCACCTTTATATTTGTATGAATTGGATCCGCTAACTTTTCTTGTAAATTTCATAGGGACCGCTTGATTCGCATGAATCCTTCCCTGCTTGTTCATATCTCCGTAGTAGATTTGAACTTCCACGTCGTTAGGAGTAAGATCACCCAATTCAACTACTGCATTTATTCCGTAAGATTCACCGACTTTGTAACTGGAGTCCTTCTTTTCGGGACCGAATTCAACAAAACGTACTTTATGCCAATTATTGTAAACCTTTTCTTTCCAAACCGTGAAATCTTTCCCAAGTTTCCAATTGTCTTTCATCAACATTTTTCTTCTGTCGAGAGCTTGGAGATAAAATTTCTCTGTGTATTGCTGCAACATCCTGTCTGTATTGAATACCGGGCCCAGTTGCATCATTGAATTCTTCATCATTTTTATCCACTCTCTGGGGAGTTTATCTTCACTCCGCTGGTAGAATAGAGGAATGATTTCTTTTTCCAAGGTCTCGTAAATGAGTCTGGCTTCAATTTCATCCTGGTAATCTTCGTTATGATACGATTCCCTGTCACCTATTCTCCATCCGACTTCACGGTTATATGCTTCGTCCCACCATCCGTCGAGCACGGAGAAATTCAATCCGCCGTTTGCGATCACTTTCATGCCGGAAGTACCGCTGGCTTCGTAAGGACGGCGTGGGTTGTTCAACCAAATGTCACAACCTTGAACCATATAACGGGCAACATTCATATCATAATTTTCGATGAAAACTATCCGTTTTCTCAGATGCTCTTCTTTGGAAAGTTGAATGATTTCTTGAATCAATTCTTTGCCTGCATCATCCTTCGGGTGGGCTTTCCCCGCTATTATTAATTGAACGGGTCTATCGGGATCACAAAGTAAACTTGCTAATCGCTCTATGTCTCTGAAAATTAGAGTCGCACGTTTGTAAGTAGCAAATCGTCTTGCAAATCCGATTGTAAGTGCACCCGGATCCAGGGATTCCTTAGCCGCATTCAATTCAGAGCGTGAGCCACCGCGGGCAAGAATCTGTTTCTGCAATCTTTGTCTGGCAAATGCAACCAATCTTTCTCTTCTTCTTTCGTGGGTTCTCCAAAGTTCTTCATCTGGAATTTCAGCTACGCTTCCCCACTGATCTTTATCCCTTATATTTTCGAAGAAATTTTCTCCACCGTAACGAACCAGAAGTTCTCTCATTTCGTTGGAAAGATGGGTTTGCATATGAACGCCGTTGGTAACATAATCTATCGGGATTTCATCGAATGGTACGCCTTTAAATCCTTCCACCCAAAGATGTTTGGACACATCCCCGTGCAAGCGGCTTACACCGTTTACAAATCCCGCCATGTTCATGGCAAGGTGCGCCATGTTAAAGTTTTCCGGCTCTTTATCTTTTTCAATGGTTCCGAGACGGTAAAATTCTTTATCGGAAATGTGTAACTCATTCCTGTAAAAATCACCGAAGTATTTTTCCACTAATGATTTAGGGAAAATATCGATACCTGCCGGTACCGGTGTATGGGTCGTAAAAATATTCGAATAGAAATTTATATTACGTGCTTCTAAATGACTCAGGCCATATTTATTCTGTAAAATTCTTAGTCTTTCCAATCCTAAAAATGCCGAATGTCCTTCGTTCATGTGACAAACCAGAGGGATAACTCCCATCTCGTGAAGTATTCTTATACCCCCGATGCCCAAAACAAATTCTTGTTGGATTCTGGTTTCGTTATCACCACCGTAAAGGGTACGCGTTATTTTCCTGTCGTCGTTATTGTTCCAGTCAAAATCGGTATCGAGCAAATAAAGGGGTAATCTTCCCACTTGCAATTTCCACACTTGAACGTGAACTTGTCTGCCGGGGAAATCGAGAGCAATTCTTACCGGTTCACCTTTTTTATTTTTAACCAATTCCATTGGCTGATTATAGAAATCGTTTTGCTCATACCTTTCTTGCTGCCAACCGTCGTTGGTTAAATATTGCTGGAAATATCCTTCGGCATAACATAAACCCACACCTACAAGAGGTATACCCAAATCGGATGCAGATTTAAGGTGATCGCCGGAAAGGATTCCCAAACCACCGGAATAAATTTGCAAACATTCGGTCAAACCGAATTCAGCAGAGAAATATGCTATGTATGGTTTACTGTCGTATTTATAATTTTCTTGGTACCAGGAAACTTCCTCCATATAAACTTGAAGTTGGAGATAAACTCTATTCATGTGGGAAACAAATCCGTAATCCTCGGAAAGCTCTTTCAATCTGTTCTGGCTTACACGTCCCAAAACTTTTATCGGGTTATGATTTGTTTCTTCCCAAAGGTCTCCGTCAATTCTCCGGAAAAGTCGGATTGCATCTTGATTCCAAGTCCAATAAAGATTGAATGCAATTTCGCGAAGAGGTTCAAGTTCTTCGGGCAAACTGGGTATGATGTTGAAGTTTCCTAAAAATTTAAACATGGTTGCTCCTTACCATTTAAACAAATTTCAAATTTCGGGCAGTTATTTATCATTTTAAAAATTAAAAAACAATATTGACTTTTACTTTTTTTGCGGATAAGTGAATGAAATTAGAAACTCTAATTTATAAAATAACTATTTTTGTAGAATTAAATTAAGAGAAAAATGGAAATATTCATAATTATAATTACATCTATTTTGATGGGCTCAATTCCCACTGCTTACCTATTGGTAAAAAAGTTTTACGGAATTGATATAACATCGAACGGTACCGGTAATGTCGGTGCAATGAACTCAGCCAGGGTTACATCATCAAGCATCATTGGGATTGCAGTATTTTTATTGGACTTTGCCAAAGGACTGGCTGCCGTGTATATTGCATCGTTAATTTTGCCCGATAGTTTTTACGCCGGGGCCGTGGCTCTGATTGTTTCAGTTACATCACACTGTTTTAATCCATGGCT
>CAZULK010000174.1:0-5437 GCA_964621225.1 uncultured Melioribacteraceae bacterium
ATCTTCCCTTCGGTATCTGTTAAATATTTCGATGGTTTTTGGGCGTGGGACAGTTGGAAACATGCAGCAGCACTTTCTTTATTTGATCCCGGTTTAGCCAAAGAACAAATATTATCCCTCTTCGATTATCAAGATTCATTGGGAATGATTCCCGATGTAATTTATCTGAACAAAGAAGAAAATAATTGGCGGGATACCAAACCACCGCTTGCAGCTTGGGCGGTAAAAAAATATTTTCAAGCAACACACGATACAAATTTTGTGATTGATATTTATCCCAAGTTAATGAAATATCATTATTGGTGGTATCAAAACAGAGATCACGATAAAGACGGACTTTGCGAATACGGCAGTACGGACGGTAGTTTGATTGCAGCCAAATGGGAAAGCGGAATGGATGATGCGGTTCGCTTCGATTCAACAAAAATATTACAAAACGGAATTAACGCTTTTTCGATGGATCAGGAATCCGTCGATCTGAATTGTTATTTATTTAAAGAAAAGAAAATTCTTTCCGAATTTGCAGAGATCACAGGAAACAAAAAAGTTGCGGAAAAGCTCAGGGAAGAAAGCATTCAACTAAAAGAAAAAATAAATGAAGTATTTTGGGATAAAGAGAAAAATTGGTTCTTCGATGTAGCTATTGACGGCTCCAAATTTATATATCCGGAAGGACCGGAAGGTTGGCTTCCGCTTTGGACTGAGGCGGTTGATAGCAAGCGTGCAAAATTGATTGTAAATAAAATGACGGATCCGGAATACTTTAATACTTTCGTTCCTCTTCCGACTGTATCCAAATCATCTTTAAAATATAATTCCGGTTATTGGCGGGGACCTGTATGGTTGGATCAATTCTATTTTGGCATTGATGGAATGAAAAACTACGGATATGATAAAGAAGCTAATGAATTGCTTAGCAAATTATTGAATAACTCCGATGGGTTGCTTGGCAATAAGGCAATAAGAGAAAATTACAATCCCGAGAACGGTGAAGGATTAAAAGCAAGAAACTTTAGTTGGTCTGCGGCCCATTTAATTTTAATGTTTTCGAAAAACGAGTAATTTAATTAATCGAGATTCGGTTCTTGCCAATTACCGTCGTCTTTTATCAATTGTATCAGTTCATCAACAGCTTTTTCAGACGGGACTGCACGTTTGATTACCTCTTTACCCTTGTAAAGTGTAATCTTTCCGGGACCTGAACCTACATATCCGTAATCTGCATCTGCCATCTCTCCGGGTCCGTTAACTATACAACCCATAATTCCAATCTTAACACCTTTTAGATGTTCAGTTTTCGATTTAATTTTATTTGTTACTTCAACCAAATCGAAAAGTGTTCTGCCACATGAGGGACAAGCAATATATTCGGTTTTGGAAATTCTTGCTCTAACAGCTTGAAGTATTCCAAACATTGTCCGGTTGGCAAGCTTTAAGTTCGAATCGTATTTGCACCAAACTCCGTCGCCAAAACCATCAATAAACACTCCGCCAAAATCAGTGGACGAATAGAGCATAAATTCATCTTGTGTCAAATCTTTATATTCCAGCATGACGATTGCCGGATTTGTAATTTCCTTATTCAATAATTCAACAAACGCCCTTCTTATTTCCTGCATTCTATTTTCGGAAGTGGCAGTAATAACCAGACAAATATTCTTATCACTTATCAGAGTTTTAAATTCATTATCCAAAATATCATCCAGATTAACTTTGAGAAAATTCAATGAAGGGTGTAATCTGGCGTCATTCCTTAGTTCATCCGGAGTCAGTAAAGGAAGAGCTTTTTTATCTTCACAATTCTGCCACACCGAATAATCGTATATCGGTTTAACTCCTTGAGGCAACGGGAATTCATTCAATTGTTTTCCAAAATAAATTAAGTCCGCAGACATATCGCTCATATTCCACTTGTCAAGATCGGGTGCATAATTATACCCGATTGCATCGAACATGGGAAAGTTGATATAATCGAAGGAGCTGAAATCGGCAATAACCTTGGGGATATTTACGCCGCCTATTGATTCAATTTCATCTGACTTACGCTTGGTCTGCTCGAACGGATCATAGGGTAAGTTATCTATTTCTTTAAACTTGATTGCACTGTTTTTGTTTTTATATCTGTTTGCCAGTATAATTGCAACCGGAGCTTCCTTCTCGGGTTCCTCGGTAAGGGATACGCGAATGGTGTCTCCCAATCCATCTTCCAACAGTGTTCCGATTCCAACTGCAGATTTTATTCTTCCGTCTTCCCCGTCGCCGGCTTCGGTAACACCAAGATGCAAGGGATAATTCATTCCTTCTTCTATCATTTTGTTTACGAGAAGTCTGTATGCTTGCACCATCACCAAAGGATTGCTGGCTTTCATCGACAAAACTATATCATGATAATTTTCATCTTCGCATATACGGATGAATTCCATTGCCGATTCAACCATCCCCAGCGGAGTATCGCCGTAACGGCTCATAATTCTATCGGATAGTGAACCATGATTTGTGCCTATCCTCATTGCGGTACCGTACTCTTTGCAAATTTTTACCAACGGCAAAAATCTTTCCCTTATTCTTTCCAACTCTGCTTCATAATCGGCATCGGAATATTCTATTATATCGAATCTTTTTTTGTCGGCGTAGTTTCCCGGATTAACTCTAACCTTTTCCACTATTCGAGCGGCAATCTCCGCCGCATTCGGTGTGAAGTGTATATCTGCAATCAAAGGAACGTTATAGCCCCTCTTCTTTAATTCTTCTTTTATGTTTGCAAGGTTTTCGGCTTCGTTTTTACTCGGCGCGGTTATCCTTACATATTCGCATCCCGCTTCCACCATTCTTATTGTTTGTTCAACGGTGGCAATTGTATCCATTGTGTCGGTTGTAGTCATCGACTGAATACGTATCGGATTCTTTCCCCCCAAGGGAATGTCACCGACATAAACTTCACGGGTTTCGAACCGTGAGTAGGAAATCAAACTGTTGCAATATTTTTTCATGTTTTATCTTTAATTTAGATTTGACAAAATAGCGGATGCAAAATCATCTGCAGCAGAAGGACCTTGCGCGGTAATTATATTTTTATGAACTACAACTTCTTCATCCACAAAGTTTACGCCATGTTTACTTATCTCATTTTTTATTTCGGGATAACCAGTGATGAATCCGTCTTTGGCTATTCCCGATTCTGCAATCAATAATCCGGCGGCACAAATTGAAGCTGTAATCTTTTTCTTATTGTAAAAATCTTTTATTCTGCTCAAGAGCAATGAATTGCCTTTGTAATCCAGAATTCCCTTTCCTCCGATAATAACAATCGCATCGAAATTGGAGCTGTTTAAGTTATATAAATGAACGTCGGCCTTTGTTTTCGAACCGTTGCTGCCAGTGCACAAACCGTAAGCATCCGATGCAATAAACAGATTTACTCCGGCCGAGCTCAATTTGTTTTTAACCGTGTTGAATTCGGTTTCATTATAATCCTTTGCCGGAATTACTATAACTACACTTTTCTTCATCTAACTCATGTTTTTCTTTTTCGCAAATATAAGAAACTGACAATTGGTAATTAAATTATATTCTTTTCTTCTTGTTATTATTTAGCGATAATCTCACAACAATTGAAATCAAAAGCAGCAATCCGGAGGTAATAACCAAAGAATAACCAATTCCGAAGTAATCGGAAAAGAGTCCGAAAACAAACGCAATCACTGCAGTCATAATAGTTTTTAATTGCGACTGGGCGGAAATAACGGAAACAAGAATATCGTTTTCCACATTATCCGAGATATATCCCGTCAATACGGGCTTTCGTAAGTTTTCCACCAAATAAATCAACACAAAAGAAACTATAGCCAAAGCGAACAAACTATTAACATAAAAGATTCCCGCAATAATTCCGGAGATGAATCCGATTACCATTGTGACAAAGGGAATATCGATTTTCCGGGAATCAATTTTACCCGCTCCTACCGAGGCAAACGAATTCAGAAGGTAAATTATGAAATAAAGACCACCTATTACCAATCCGCTTTTTTGTTTTTCCGGTGAGTTACTCAAAATAGGCAACAAAGCAACCAAACTAACCATCAATGGTTGTATGTAATCTTTAATAGCACTCAAATAAGCGGAATGAGCCGCGGAGGAATTCAATATTTTCAATACACTCGGACGTTTTAATGTATCTATGAAATTTTTAAATGTTTGCTTAATGCCGGGCTTGTTTTGTTTTCCTTCTGTTGCCGAAAGATCAATTTCTTCCGGATAAGAGAGAATCAAACCAAAGTTAATTAAGTAAGGTACAATGGAATAGATGAAAATACTTTGGTAAGATGCGGTTAAAAATACAATTGCTCCCGCAACTAAAGATGATATTGCCGATCCCCTCTGAGACCATGAGCGAGTGTGTCCGTAATAAGCAATCTTTTGGTCTTCCCATCCGTTAAGCTTAAGGTAATCCATTATCATTCCTTTATGAGTTCCGGTGCGGAACGAATCCCCGATTCCGTAAAAGATAAAGGCAATCAAGAAAATCCAAAAACTTGAAGAAAGGAAGAATGAAACAAATGATAATATATACAGTACGAATGAACCCGCAAGCGACTTTTTTCTCCCGAATGTATCCGCTGCAAATCCGGAGGGGATTTCAAACAGATTTATAGTTATTTCTCTTGCTGCATACAGAATTCCGATCTGTGTATAGCTCATACCCTTTTCCAATAAAAACAGAATGAAAAAGGCTTCGAAGAAGCGGAGGTTCTTCAAAAATCCGTACGCACAGAATTTATAATATTGAAAATCCTTTTTGAACTTATTCATATCGTTTTATGGAGCCGTAAATAATTGAATAGCGAAATATAGATATGTGGAATTAAATTTTCTTTAATTGTTTGATAAATTCGTGAATCAGTTTTGCGGTTAAACCCCAGACGGTTTCCCCTTTTGTCGGATAAACCAAAACCGAATGTTCTTTTATGGTCCATTTCCCATGATAGCGTTTTGGAAGATTCAGTTCTTCCGCCGGGAATAATGTAATCAAGTCCCCGTTTGAATCATATTTATAAGGCTTAATCTCTGTACGGAGTTTATATGAATCCGGTTCATTTTTCTCGAAAAACGAAACCGGTATTGTAAAAATCTTTTCGACTTCATTTTTATCGAAATTGAATTCGTCTATTTTGCTGTTTAATATTCTTCCCACAAAAGCATGAACTATCACTCCTCTGGGGGAAACCAAAGTTCCCAGCTTAAAGTCAATTTCTATTTCCTTATTCTCTATTCCAAGTTCTTCAACGGTTTCCCGGATTGCAGCATCCAAAGGGGAAGAATCATTTTCATCAATTTGTCCGCCGGGAAAACTGATTTCTCCCCCTTGCCTTATTTTAGCAGCTCTTTTTTCAAAAAGAAAATGAAATTCATTGTCTATTTCTACCAAAGGCATTAATAC
>CAZULK010000175.1:0-5424 GCA_964621225.1 uncultured Melioribacteraceae bacterium
TTTACGTCGGGCCTGTCTACTACAACTTGTCTATCGAACCTTCCTGGTCTTAATAGAGCAGGATCCAGAACGTCGGGTCTGTTAGTAGCAGCAATAATTATTACACTACTGTTTTGTTCGAAACCGTCCATTTCCACGAGCAAAGCATTAAGCGTTTGTTCTCTTTCATCGTGGCCACCGCCTAATCCCGCACCACGTTGGCGACCGACGGCATCAATTTCATCAATGAAAATAATACAAGGAGCATTCTTTTTACCCTGTTCGAACAAATCGCGAACCCTGCTGGCACCAACACCAACAAACATTTCAACGAAATCCGCACCACTGATGGAAAAGAAGGGTACGCCTGCTTCTCCGGCAACAGCTCTAGCCAAAAGGGTTTTTCCGGTTCCGGGAGGGCCCAACAAAAGAACACCGCGAGGAATTTTTCCACCGAGTTTTTGGAATTTACCCGGTTCCCTTAAGAATTCAATAACTTCTTCCAATTCCTGTTTGGCTTCGTCGGCACCGGCAACATTTTTAAATGTTACCTTCATCTGATTTTCGGAGAACATTTTTGCACGGCTTTTGCCAAAATTAAATATTCCCCTCGAGCCACCAGCTCCTCCCTGCATTCTGCGCATAAAGAGCATCCAAATACCGATTATCAAAACCCAGGGAAGGAAGGAAAGCAAGATTGTCATCCATTCATTTGAATCTTTTACGAATGTGTATTTTATTCCCTTTTCATTCCACAATTTAACTTGTTCTTGAATAATCGGTTCTACCAATGTAACGGATACTTTATCAACCATTACATTGTTGATAAACTCTTTCTCTTTTAATTTCCCTTCGAAGAGGTAATCGTTTACATCCGATTTAATTATTCTTGCTTCGGCAAATTTATCCGCTCCGATTAACTGTTCGTACATATCGTAGGTTATTTCCATTGCGCCCGTGGTATCGGTACGCCAAAACTGCATAATTATTACAGCTGCAATTAGAACAGCACCCCAACTGAAAACAGTTTTAATAACTTTTGACCAATCGAAATCACCGTCAGGTTTACCCGGGCCATCACCGCCGGGTTTTTTATTCTTTAATGGTGATTTGAAATTAGAATTATCTGACATATAATTTTTTCTTTCCTTTAACATTTTTATTTAAAACTCCTATTCATCCAACGCATAAATTGATCTTAGATTTCTGTACTTTTGAGCATAATCCAGACCATAACCCAAAACAAACTTATTGGGTATTTCAAATCCAATATAGTCAATTTTTACATCATATTTAATTGCATCCGGTTTGTAAAGAAGCGATACAATCTTAACACTCGCCGGATTGAATCTGGACATCATTTCTTTTATATATTTAATCGACAATCCGGAATCAACTATGTCTTCAACAATTACAACATGACGATCATTGATATCGGCATTCAATTCTTTAAGTAGTTTAACATTTCCCGAGGAAATTTTCGCATCGCCGTAACTGCTCAATTTATAAAAGTCAATTTCACAATTCAATTGAACATGACGGATCAAATCCGAGAGAAAAAGGAATGAACCGTTTAAGATTCCTATAAAAATAGGAAACTTTCCATGATAATCGTTAGTCAGTTCTTTTCCCAGCTCCGCTATTCTTCCCTGTATTTTCTCTTCCGAAAGGAAGGGTACAAATTTTTCGTTGCCAACCCAAATTTCGGGCTGTTCTATTGTTTTTAATTCAGACATAGTTTTAACACTTCTTTTGTTTGTTCATCAATTTTATATCTATCGTCAAGTCGCTCTCCTATTACCCAAACAATGTTTTCGCTATTCAGAAGAACCAATTGACGGGCTTTTTTGAATGAAGGAATTTTTCTGTCAGTTAAATAATCAGATACTTTTTTCATTCCCTTCATTCCCAGGGGATAAAACTTATCTCCCTGCTTCCAATTTCTTACAACAAATTTTCCTTTTATTTTTCCCGCATCAATAAATTCCAATTTACTGTCTGCCGATTTAACTACTTCCGTTTTGTCCACTGCAGATATGGAAAACTCACCCAGGGGAGTTTCAACGGAATCACCCGGCTCTATTTCCTTGTTGAAAACAAAACTTTCTTTTTTTTTGATTATCAACGAACTTCTCTCTTTTACGATCTCTATATTGCCTGCAAGTTCGAGCGATTTGCCGGTTTGCGTATTCAACAATTTTATCAAGAGAGATTTGTTACTGTAATGAAATTCAACGTTAAACTCTTCAATAAAAAGACGTTTAACAACCTCAATAAGTGCCGTTGTTCCATAATTGTCAATTATATTCAATGAAATTTCGAAATAGTTATCGCTTTTAGAAATATATTCTGATAAAACCTTTCTGTAAAAAACTTCCAGCAAACCAATACTGTTCGAATATATTTCCGAAGACCTGCCAATACTTTCTTCAACATTTGGGTTAATGTTTTCTTTAATTAGAGGAAGGATATTATTCCTCACATAATTTCTTTGAAAGGTATTGTCAAAATTAGAACTGTCTGTGCGGAACGGAATATTGAGTCTGGTCAATTCCTTCACAATTTCATCTTTACTTATTCCCAACAGCGGTCTGATAATTTTCCCTCTCCGTACAGGTATCCCGGCAATTGCAGAAATTCCCTTTCCTTTGAAAAGGTTTAAAAGAACAGTTTCTGTATTATCGCCCAAATTATGGGCGGTTACTATTTTATTAAAATTATGTTGAGCGGCATATTCTTCCAGTTTGCTGTAGCGTAATTCCCTTGCGCTTTCTTCGAGCGAAAGAGAATTTGATTTTGCATAGGCTTTTACATCCACAGAAACAGAAACAAAATCAACACCCCAATCGTCACAAAGTTCTTTGCAAAAGAGTTCGTCCTTATCGCTTTCTTCCCCTCTTAGGTTATGGTTTACGTGAAATGCCGTAAAATTAATATCGTTTTTTTTACTTAACTCTATTAAATAATTAAGCAGGAAAACAGAATCTGCACCTCCGCTTAAGGCAACAAGCAGATTGTCCCCCGGGGAAATCAATTCCCTTTCTTTAACAAATTCATTGATCTTATGAAACAAATATTCGTTCAATTATTCCACGTCAATAATTTCGAACTTAATTACACCTGCGGGCACTTGTGCATCTACAGTTTCTCCTTTTTTAGCACCCAAAAGAGCTTTTCCGACAGGCGATTCAAAAGAAATTTTTCCTTCGGAAAGATTGGCTTCTTCGGGAGCTACAATTGTGTATTTAAATGTTTTGTTGACCTTCAGGTTTTTAACAGTCACAGTCGAAAGAATACCAACTTCGCCTTCGGGAATTGCCGACTTATCGATCACCTTGGCTTTCGAAAGCATTTGCTCCAATTTATTTATTTTCAATTCCAAGAGACCTTGGGCGTCCTTGGCAGCGTCATATTCTGCATTTTCAGAAAGGTCTCCATGAGAGCGGGCTTCCGCAATTCTCTCGGCCATTTCTTTCCTGCCGCGGGTTTTTAAGTCGTTCAGTTCCTTCTCCAACTCGTGTAATCTTTCTTTGCTTAGATAAACAAAATTAGACAATTTATTTCTCCCGATTTTTTTTGGATACATAAAAGAAAATGCCACCGCATTTCTGCAGTGGCACATCGAAATGTAATGAAATTATACTTGTAATTCAAGGTTTTGCAAGTAGTTAGAGGCTCAAAGGTTGCAACGCCGCCTTTTCAGACGGCATTGCTTAGGGATGCGATTGAACTATTTGAGTAATAACATCTTCTTGGATTGAACCCATTTGTTATCAATATTCAGTTGGTAGAAATAAGTACCGCTTGCTAATGAGGTTGCATCAAAATTCAAACTATGATTACCGGCAGATATTTCTTTATCTAACAAAGTCTTAATATTTCTGCCCAGCGCATCGAATATTTCAAGTTTAACTTTTGCTTTCTTGTTTAGTGCAAAACTTATTTTTGTAGTTGGATTGAACGGATTCGGATAGTTCTGTTCCAACATAAAACTATTAGCACCATATTCTTCTTTTTCGATTGATGTTAATAATTGAGTAATGTCAGCACTTTGAACAATATTCGAATACCTGTATTCCCCGTCATTCTGAGCCACACCACCGATTACATAAAGGCGATCGTTCATAATCACAGAAGACGCATGTCTCCGTCCAATCATATTAGATGAGTAACTTGTCCACTCTTCCGAAGTTATATTATATTTCCACAATCTGTTTTCTTCCGCATAATCCCCAATTATAAATATATCATCATTATAGACAACCATACTTTGAGATGAAACCGGCGAAGGGGTAGTCCCTTTTTGCATCCAAGTGTCGGTTGCAATATTGTAAACATATATCAAATCGCTGGTTGAACCGTCGAAACCTCCAAATACATAAATCATTCCGTTATGCTCAACCGCCCGATAAATTACACCGGCAAATGGAAAATCGCTTCCTTGTGACCATGAATTATTGTCGCAATCATAGATATACAACGAAGGTTTATAGGTTAAAGTAGCTGTATTATAGTCATATTCAGATCCCCCGAAAATATATATCTTTCCGTCATAAAAAACTGAACCGGCTTGAGCCCGTGGATCGGGAAAATTCTCACCGTAAGTTACCTCCAGGGAGTTTACATCAATAATTTCAACGGTTGAATCGGATACCGGCCAGCCGTCGCCTCCCATAACAAAAATTTTTCCGTTATAATAATGTGCATTTACGTAATCACGGTATTTCAGTTTTGTATTTTGTAAAGCCCAAAATCTGCCGGGAAATTTTATTTCCAAATACGACGCACTTCTATACTCATCATACAATGCGCCATAAGGTAATCTTCCACCCAAGTGAAAAAGAATGGAATCGTCAACAACAACTGTTTCCATCCCTCTGCCGGGTAACCAAACATTATTTTCCCACTGAAATTGCACGTCTTGCGCAAAAAGAGAAATTGAAGAGAGTAATATTACTGTCGATATTATTATTGTTTTCATTTTATTCATTTTATTTTTCCTTTCTGACTTTCATTTCTATTTCAATGTTAGTTAATCTTCCTTTCAGTCTGGCATCGGAGATGAAAGAATATTCATCGTATGGTCTAACGTACCAAGCTTCTCCTCCTAACTTTTTGACTGATCCGTCTGCCATTGTGTATGTTTTGCTTTTAAATCCTGCCATAACTTTGTAAGAATTTGTGTTTTTTACTTTCCACTTAATTTTAGTGTCGCCGTTTTTGTAATACTTTACTTTATAGAAATATTTAACTCCTTGGTGCGAAGAGAAATAGGTATAATTCCCAAATTTTTGTGCGTTGGAATCAACTGCAAAAGCAAAAATTATTACAAGTAATAATGATCTTATTATGTATTTGTTCATAGCATGTCCTTTCAAAATAAATTTTCTATGATGTGCATATCTGTTGTAAATCCGGCAGTAATTCTATTATAATTACCGATGT
>CAZULK010000176.1:0-5233 GCA_964621225.1 uncultured Melioribacteraceae bacterium
CTGTCTGCGTAACCTTGGTGAGTGAATTTACTTTTTAATTTTCCGGTTGTCGGATCGAATTCTACAACATGAAAAGCCGAATAATCTTTCCGGACAGTTTTCTGCATACAAGTAATAGCATGTTTATAAGCTATATCGTAAAATTCCGGCATTCCAAGTTCATTGGCTACCCAGAAGAGTAATTCCAAATTCATCATTGTATCGATGATCATTTTACCGGCATTTTTATCCGTTCCCAATTTGCCCCAGGCTCTAATAAAATTACCCTTCGGGTTAAATCTTTTTGAGAGCATGATTGCCGCTTGTTTTGCGGCAGCTAGATACTTGCTGTTTCCTGTTCGTTTATAAGCCTCTACAACAGTAGGTAAAAACATGAATCCCATGTCATGTGTATAATCAATACTTGCATATTGAATCATGGAATCTGCAAATGAAATTGCTTTATCATAAAATGTACGATCTTTTGTAAGATCAAACATAATCCAAAGCTCACCACCCATAAATCCCGTAAGCCAGTTAGCTTTATTTCTGAATTTCCATTTACCATTAACCGTATATTCGGGAAATTTATTTCCTATCAAATCGTATTTTTTCAATAGCTGCTTTTGCAACAGCGATATTTTACTGTTGTAATCCTCCGGTGTAATTCCTACGGAAGCGTGGATTACGTTTATCCAGAAAACAACTATCAATATTTTTATTACTGTTTTCATTTAATCTTCAATCCACAGTACTGGTTGACGGATTGGATAATTCCTTATTATTTCATCTTTTTCAGGTTCCGGGTTAAGCTGTTTCCAAACATCCAGATATTTGGCATCCCCGGTTTCCTTCCATGCAAAAAACAAACTGATTTGTCTTACCGGCCAATCATCCCAATACATAACATCCTTCGGGAAATGCCATTTATTTTTATCTTTGATAAACGGAAACATAAAATCCATTGCCAGTTGAATTCCTCTACCGTCTGCTGATTTATAGAACCAGAGATTTTCTTTTTCATCCGAAAGTATTTCAACAAGAGTCGACATAGCTTCCAGATTGAAGAGGGAATAACCATACGGTTTGGTACGTTTTAATTCTTTTGGAAAGCTTCCGTCTTTAGCAATTTGATTTGGGATAATAATATTCTTATAAAAATCTTTGCAATAATTAATCACATCTTTGTTGCCCGTAAACTTAGCATATTCTGCAGCTTGCATTGCCCAGCATGTGGAATGATTATTACCGTTATCTCTTTCTTTAATGCCAAAATCGCTTGTAGTTAACCAGTTTAAGAATTCTTTAAACCAGTTTTTTACTTCTTCCAGTCTTTTCATGCCGCCATAATTTTCACGCTCAAGAACCATTATTGCTTGTACGATTTCCACAAAATGAATTGCATCAATTATACCAATGCCTCTGCCCGTTACTCTGCCTTTAATGGCTTGGGAGTAATTCATGTTTGGATTCATTTTAGTTTTTTCATTCACGAACCACGCCAATACATGCTTCCATGCTGCATCGGCATATTTTTCTTCTCCCGTTAATTTATAAGCGGAAACCAGCGCCGGGACAATTATAGAAAATCTTCTCAATGCTTTCCGGTGATCGTTAAAATTATCAGGATTGCTTAATCCGTCTTTTCTGATATATGGTCCGTCAGGATCATCCGGGTTGGGCCACCAATAATCACCTTCCGAATAATAATCATGAATATTGCCTTCACTTCTTTCGCAATAAGAATAAGTAACTGTAACCGGTTTTTCATCCAAGAATTTTTCGGCCTGAAATACTACTCTTGCCTTTTCATAATTTTCGACTGAAAAATCATTGCTTTGACATGCAGTCGCAAAAGCGAGGCTTCCGACAATAGCTATTGCAATATGTGAATAATGCTTTCTCAATTATTTTAATAATGTCATTTTTTTTGTGATACTTCCGAATGAAGTGCTAACCGAATAAAAATAAATACCCGATGAAACTAATGAACCATTTTCATCTTCACCATTCCAAGTTAGATAATGCTCTCCTGCAATTTGATCGTTGTTGTATAATGTCTTTACCAATTGACCTAATGCATTAAATACTCGAACAACTACTTTGGACCTTTCGGGTAAGCTGTAATGAATAGTTGTGCTGGGATTAAACGGGTTCGGATAATTTTGACTTACGGAAAACTGTCCCGGCAAATAATTATCAGAAGATTTATCCTTTACAGAAGTAATAGTAACTTTTGCTCTATCCTTTAGTTGAGCAAAGTATAAAGATTGAGGATATAAGCCGGGAGTATTTGTCCCTTCCACATAACCTTCGGGTTCATCGAAAGTTGATTGACCCGAACCGGAAACGTTTTTCCCGAAACAACCGATAGCATAATTTTGAGCCGTTGGAGGTTTTTGGCAAATCAATTCACCGTCGTTAACATCCACATTCCATGCTACTGAATTGGCTGCAGCCCAGCCATGCGACGTTCCCCAATATCCTCTATTATATAGCCCTATAAGCCTTGGATTATATCCGGGTCTCGGGCCATCCAATTCTTTATGATTATCGAAAAGTATTCCCATTGTCCAGCGTCTGTGTCCTTCGGAAGAAGTATAAGCCCCGGAGGAAGTACATCCGGTTATTACAATGTCCGAGTTCCAACTTGTACCGTTTGATATCCAATGATGCCTTCCGTTACGGGCATAGCAATTTAAGAACAATATTTGTTGGGATGCTCTATATACTTGAAAATTATATCGTTGACCGCCGATTACTCTTGCTATTGGATCAACTGCTTTTACATTCTCAACCGTTATTCTTGTTGCGGTAGCCGTTCTCACACCGGATAAACCGAAATGAAGAAATGTGCAATTTCTCACCCATGAATCTTCAATTAAAAACATATCCACAGCGTTCCAAGCATGATTTTCATCTGCTTCGTTTCCGTTGTACTCAATATCAATTCTTAAATCTTCAATGCCTATATACCTTCTTATTCCGGCTCGTGTATAACGATAAATGTATGATTGGGAAAGTTCTCTGATAAGCGTATTATAAATTGGAACATCAACAAAAATGGTATCTCCCGAAATTTTGATTATATTTCTGTTAAATACCAACGGTTGACTTCCCACCGTCCATGGTACATCAACCGGCTCGGCACCCGGTTCATCGGAATGAGTACCACCGTAATCAATAGCTTGAAGCCAAGCATCGGTACATGGATGATAAATAATTATATTATCTCCGGGAGTATATAGGTCAGGATTCTCAACCCTAAACCAATTATCACCTATTAACACAGTATCGGATATAATGTTTGAACGTGATCCAAAGAATTCGTCCTTCCATTCGGTATTAGCACCGCCGCCCGCAATCAAAACTGTTCGTTTATGAGGAGAATCTCCAACGGCTTTAATGATTGTATTGGAAGTGGAATCTTCTCCATCGCCGGCTCCTCTCAATATTACTCCGTCATACTGTAATTTTATAGTGCCGTTAACCCTGTATACTCCAGGCTCCAAAAATAATGCGCCTCTAATACCATCATCATTTGCGGGCATCAAAGCCAATTCGAAAAGGGCATTGTTTATGTTAGTCGTATTATCACCGGCAACGGGAGAAATTGACCTAACAACGGGAACATCAGGAATAGGTTCGTCACCATATTTATACCCGGCAAAACTAAAATCGGGTATTCTGTTTAACTCAGCATCTCTTACATAAACAAGAGAACTATCTTCGCCGTAATACACAATTTCCGATTGCCACGTTTGAGCATTTAGTGTAACACAAATCAATATAAATAATAATTCAAATTTCTTCATCATCTCTTCTTACTTCATCAATGTGATTTTAATAATATCGGTATAGTTATTTAAAGATAAGCGTATAAAATAAATTCCCGAAGAAAGTCTTGAACCGTCTACAGTTATGTTATAACTTCCGGGTGATAGGAATTCATTCTTAACAGTTCTTAGTTTCTCGCCTAATACATTCAACAATTCAACTTTAACAAAACCGGCTTCCGGTATGTCAAATCTTAATTGCGTAGAAGGATTAAACGGATTAGGATAATTTTGATATAATTTAAAATTCTTTGGTGTTGCTGATAAATTCTCCACTCCATCAAGTTTGTCGAAGTGAGCCGTTACTTCAATTGCACCCAACATCAAAAAGTTAAGCGGATTGTTGGTACTGTTTAAATCTCCCGTCCATTCTTTGAACTGATATCCTGAATCCGGAATTGCAGTAACGCTCAATGATGTACCGGGTGAATAGATGAAATAGTCATTCGATAAATTTACTTGAACCCGTCCGTTACCTTCCACGTTGTAATCAAGAGGATATACACTTGGAGTTGCTTTTGCCAAGTTCAAATCACCCATTGGAGTTTTCCCCTCGCCTCTTAGCAATACGGGGGAATTTGATAAAAGATTATAATTTCCTGCAGCGGCATGTTCAAACTTTGGATCGTAATCAACTATTCTTTTCCCCAAAGTTGCACTTCTGTTCAATTCAATATCACCGGAATTCCATACGTCGGTGTAACTGATTTCACTACCCAGACCGAAAAGCCTAATCGACTTTGCACCCAAGGATGATTCGGCAATAATTGAATTTTTTACAATTGTTCCGTCAACTTCTTCGGCATTGATTGTTGCAGTACCGCTTGAACCACAATTATAAAAAGTAACATGGTCTATAGTAATACTTGGACCGGGAGTAAACGGAACATTGTCTCCTGCGTAAACATTTATTGCTTCTTTGGATATATTTGCGAACAAGCAATTTGTAACCGTTAACTGATCAACGTTATAATTTCCACTACCATGGGTCTCAGAATTCAAAGAAAATCCTTCCGCACCACTGTTTACAAATGTGGAATTGCTGATAGATATTTGAGATGCGCGTGTGCCCGGGAAGGCCTTAAAGAAACTTCCTTCGGAATCATTGATGTTTACATCCCGGAATTCACAACTGTCAATCGTTAAAGAATATTTATTAGTAAAAGCTTGAGTATCAGTTGCCAACAAATATTTTGCTTTAAGATTTGATTCCGCTCCGCCGTCCAGAGTTAGATTTTTTAATGTCAAATCCACTCCGTCTTCTATTTGAAATATCATAGCATCGGGAGAATCGTAATTTATTGAAATAACCGGCTTGTTATTCAGTCCGCTCTTGCCGCGAATAATTAAGTTTTTATTTATGACTAATTTATCTGTATTTGAATATACACCACCGTCGGAAACTAATTCAATTACCA
>CAZULK010000177.1:0-5198 GCA_964621225.1 uncultured Melioribacteraceae bacterium
CTATTCAAGATATGATCTTTGTTTTTTCTCAATTCTTTAGCAGTTTGTCCTATTGACGCAATACTACCTAATGGAATAATATGATGTATTTCAATTTTATATTTGTTTTTACCAATTTCCCATGGCTTGAGTTTTTTCTTTTCTTTTGTAAAATCATTAGGTATGCAACTTAATACATATTGGATTATTCCATTGCTGATTGCAGCAGGAATTTCTTGGTCTTCATTTTTCATTAACAACAGTTCTAAATCAGAATACCCTGGATGATCAAAGATTTTATCATATCTACTTTTAAATGGGTTTTTTGAACTTCCTTCAATCCATTTTTTTATTTTTTTTATATCCTCGATAACGCGTTCATTCTGTTTCTCCCGATAACTTCCACTAAAAAGTGATGACCAAAACCAATATTCGAGCTTATCTAAAGCTTTTTTATCTTTCCAATTTGAATCTTCTTTAACGATATATCCAATCGGCAGTATCATTAATTTATAATTTAAATCGCCAATATTTATTATTCCACATCTTACTTGCAAAAATGCCAAAGCTCTCTTGATTGCTTCTTTAGTTGTTTGAACATTGTTTTTTATTTGGTTTAGTGTTAATCCAATTATTTTGCTTTTCTTGATATGATCAACCTGAATGCCTTCAATCCCTTTTTTCAATTCACGTTCGTAAGAAAATATGGATAAAAAAATTAAAAACTGATCTTTAATAATTTTCGATATGGAAGTATTCTCTATAGCGTTGATATATTCTCCATTCCATTTGAACTCCTTTTCTTCAGATATAGGATATAAGTCTTTTGGCAGCGCCATCTCTTTTTGGAGATGTTCCAAAATAATTTCTCTGAGTGACTTAGAAGATCCACTTCGAGCGTATTTCGCAACGATTAAATCAAAAAGATCTAATGGTGTACCACCAATATTAATACTTTCAAAAATTGCAGTGGCTCTGTGAAGTTCGGTCTTATCAAGTTGTATTGCTGTGAGTTCATAGTCCAACATTGCTTCAATACTCTCTCTAACCCTATTTTGCCATTTTGTAGCAAGATCTGACCAAGCATCATTTATAACCGATTTTTCTTTAATTTCTGAAATTTTCGGCTCAACAATGCCTAGAATTTTATCAATCTTTATTTTTCCAGAACCCACTAGAGATCTTAGCTCATTTCTTCTATTTCTTGCAATATATTTGAGAGTAATTACATGCAAGGCTTTTTCTCCTTTTGAAGAATTTAATTCCCACAAAGGAACAATCCACTTTTCAGCAAATTGCCTTGCAATTCTTTCTCTAAGAGTATCTTCGTCTTCTTTTGTTAATTGATATTGGTAATATTCTGGATGGTAATTTTTATCAGTGTCCTTTGTTTTAAATATTTTGTAAAAAATGATAAAATCCTCTATTTCAGATGGCTCTAATTTTTTCAAGTTAATTTTGTTAAAATTTAAATGTTGCCAAGCCCAGATATCAGCTTCCCCATCGTCAGGTTTCACACGAAGAAACCATCTGTTTCTTAAATAGGAATAAATTTTCGTCCAGTTTTTCTGCCAATCTTTTAAATTGTAAAAGTCAAAAAAAATGCTCTTGAGTGTCGATATTCTTTGCTGACCGTCTAATAAGAAATAACTTTCTCCTTTTCCTTTTTTGCTCGGAAATGAATCAACCATACAAAGATCTCGAGCTGCAAAATCATTATAATTTCCTTCAAGTATCAATAAACTTCCAATAGGAAGTCCAACTAACACAGATGATAGAAGTTTTAGTTGAGATGAGTCAGGTTTCCAAATGAATTCTCTTTGAAAATTCGGTAGCAATAATTTTTCTTGATTATTCAGTTCAAACAAAGCTTTTAGTTTGTAAGTTTCATATGATAATGCCATATATTCAGCCCCTCAAGTTAGTCTTAGATAAAACACACCGCACACCCTTCATCACTATCATCGAGTATATCTAATAGCTTATCTGATTTCTTATTGTGGGCTTGCTCAAGTCTTTTTAAGTGATCTTCTTTAATCTGCTTCATCCGTTCCGGTTTTATTAAGTCTTCCAAACGTTCTCCCTGATTCCAGGTATATCCATCCTTTTCGTATTCCATTGCTTTTTTAAATAAATCGGGGTGTTGTTCATATAGCCAAATCCACTCGATTTTTTGCTGGAAGAAGCAAAAGAAACAGCCGGAACGGGTACGAGCATATTTACCTTTTTTACCATTGATTTGAAATTCCACTTCATCGTAATACTTGGGTATACCTACACCACTTTCTTCCAGGATGCGGAAAATATCCTCCTTTACAAGAACATCGGTATTATCCAGTAAGGGATAATCATCCAACTTTGCAAGTGGGTAATCTGTGGTTTTCAGAAATTCAAACACGACCCGATTAAAACTTTCTATTCCTAAATCCAATAGTGCATTGAGTTTCTGTTCCCGATTGAATTCCGGGGTTACTTCTTTCAGAACCACTTCTAAAATAGTTTCCCTTTTGTGGGAAGGTGCAACATGTTCATACAAATCGGCAATCATGGAAATGTTCTGATTACTGAGCACTTTCCCAATCACATCTTCGCTCCATATATTGCGACGAAAGGGAAAGATAGATTGGATATTGGGCTTCCGAGATATGTATGCTTCCCGGTTTTCATCTCCGCGTATGCCCACATAAGAAACCACCGGGTCATCACCGACAAATCTCTCAAATGGCTCCAGTTTTAATTTGCGAGTGCACCAACGGGATTGCGTTGAAGGCAAATAGCCGCCAAATATTTCCAGGTAATGATCAAATGGTGTTCCGGCGGGAGTATCTTCCACAGCTTTCAAACGCTGAATTTTTTTGTTTAAAACGGTTTCCAGTTTTTCAACCAGCACATAGGTTTCGTCGAGTTCTCGGCCGGTGTCACAAAAATAGTATTCGATATCCAACTGTGGATATTTTTGACTGAGATATATGGCCAATGCGGCGCTATCCTTACCGCCGGATATGCCCAAGACATGTCGCACTTTATTCATGGGATAACTCTTCCTCTAAAATTTCTATCAAAGCCGCAATATTCGCAGCTCGATCTTGAGTTAATTCTTTTTTCAAACGGTCACGAATTTCTTTCACCGCTTCTTTTTTCTTCTTGGGTACCCGGATAATATTGGTCTTGCTTCCGCTTTTTATCGTGGTCACCTCCAATTTTACAACACTTTCCTTATCCGGGTCAACTTCCACCTTAGAAATATCACATAGATTGTCCAATTCCCAAATGGCGTTACTCAATTTTTCTAAAACCAATTCTTCTTCTTCATCGCGCATTTTCTCTATCGGTTTTCCCAGCAGAGCCTGCACAACTGCACGCAGCCAAGCATTACGATCATCCAATTGCGATTGAAGTTGACGATAAAACACTTTTTGATGAGGAAGAAGCAGATGGGTCTTCAAAGAAGCATAACGTTTTTGGATCTCACTCTTATATTCAGGAAAATTCATATCTGTATAGCCTGTTGCTTCCAACAGGCGGTTTTCGATCCGGTTTAATAAAGCATCAAAACAACTCCTCAGTTCGCGAATAGCATTTTGGAGTTGAGCAATATAATCCGCCAACGCTTCCGGGGAATCGTTTAAGTTCAGATTTGAATAGCCTAATGCGGATGGAAAATCTTCAAAGAATGTTTTTTCAGGATCGGTGGCGTTCGCAATAGCTTCTCGAAGATTCAAAGCGCTTTGAGAGAGCCGTTGGGTACGCTTGGTATATTCTGGCAAACTTCGGTAGAATGAAAGAAATGGCTTGACTGTCTCTATAAAGCTCTCGGTTGTCACTCGTTCGTTGGGCGTCTGCTGTAAAAATGCACGATACTTATTGAACAAATCAAGCTTGACCCCTTGCAGCTCATAACATTTAATCTGAAACTTGTTGGGGTGCTTCACAATCAGTTCCAAAGTTTCCGGATTGAGGTGGGGAACAAAGCCATCCTCTCCAAAAAGTGCAAAGTCTTCTCTACGAATGAACAGAAAAATTGGAAGCCAAAATTCAATAAAACCACGCTTTAGCTTCAATGGTTTTTCAGATAAGATCTCTACAAATTCACTCAACGTTTTGCGAACCACTTTGGTACTTTGTAAGAATCCATTGGATACTTCCCAAAGGGCGCGGAAAGAAGGGTCGGTGGGCGCTCCTAAGACAAAGGTTCCTTCTTCACATCTATGTATCCCCGTTCGTTTAAGCAGTGTCAAATAGATCGTCTTTTCGGGTGGAAATTCATCTTTCCCGAAGCCAAGGTCTTCTTGATTCCACCGATTCGCCAACGCTTCCAACAGATTTCGCCGAGCCTTTGCAATAGTTGAGGGCAGCTTTTCCCGATTTATTAATTCATTCTTAAAAACAGGCGTATCGGAATACACCTCTTCACATATCCGCGAGAGCAATTGATTAAACCGGAATCGACTATCAATCCGGATTCTCTGACCTTTGTATATCCAAATAACTTCTCCCGTATCCTGATATAAATTGTCAAGAACACAATGAGTTAATTCCTGGCGTCTAAATTCCAACATGTTTCGTAGTTCTCGTTCGGCGACATGGTCATCCACCACCTCCTGAAGTACATAATTAATTTTGTCAATCTCAAAAAGAATATCCCGAATTCGTTTGCTATTTTTATAGAGGCCGAAAAGGATAGCCTCGTTTATGTTTCGAGAGTATTCAATAAGTTCATGCTCGGAAAGGTCGGTTGAAAAAATTAAATTAATGATTCCATCCACACTTCCTTTGGGTCTTTCTTCCGTTGGAAAATCCGTAAATTGAAACCGGAAAAAGCGCGGCGTACCAAATTTATATTGTACAGCTTTAGCAGAAACGTAAGGAAAATTGAAATAGCGACGTAGTTGAGGAACAATGTTGGTTACTTTGTCAATTTGGCTTTCTGCTCGTTGAAGTTCGTATTCGATGTCAAGATCCGTACCCTCAAATAAAATAAATCGATCTTTATAGTTTAGGAATCTTATGATTTTTTTGGCTTCTAATTCTTCAAGAATCCCACTTGCATTTTTTATCCCAAGAGCTAAATCCGCATAATTACATAAAAAGTCACGGTCTATACGGGCACCAGCGGTTGCGAAGATGTTTAGCAATCCCACGACCTTGACGATTCGAATTGCTTCTCCAATGTTTTGAGTAAATGTGGCTTCAACTCGATCAATGGAATGTTGAATCGT
>CAZULK010000178.1:0-5147 GCA_964621225.1 uncultured Melioribacteraceae bacterium
ATTTACAACCGACTAATACTGCAATCATTGTTATTAAAGTAAATAAGCGAATCATTTTATTATCAACTTTTATCTTACAAAACACTTCCATTGCTACTTGCCGACTGTCCATTCCGAAATTGAAGAATAATTATACTCGCTAATTCTACCGAACTTTCCTATCGCATAGAATTTATTACTTTGGGGATTAAATAGAATAAACGCATCCGGGTCATAAATGAATTGTTTTTGAACCCCGCCTTCATAAGCCAAAAGAACACCTTGTTCAAAATATTTTTCATATGTGCATACTATATTTAATGCATTAGGATCTATTCCTACAGATATAAGACCTGTGTATTCTCCAGAAGAATTAAAATATTGTTCGTTCAACAAACTGAAAGTGTCAATAGAGTATATTCTGAAGCTATCTTCATAAACCAATATAATTGCTTCGCCATGCATTGAAAAACCTATTTTCATTAGATAGTAAGCGTTACTTAGATTCAAGGAACGAATTATAGTAGTTGGTGAATCAACATTATAAGTTGAAAAACCGGTTGATTTTAATACAACGAACAAATTTTTATCCGGACTGTAATCCACGCTCCGGATAGCTCCCGTGTTAATGATAGTAAAAAATTGATTTTGATTGTTTGCATTATACAAATAGACTGCGGACTTATTCCATGCTAACAATCTTTGAGAATCCAGAAGTATGCAATCTGATACTTCCTTGCCGGGAGAAGGGAATGAATAAAAGCTCATATCATTCAAATTATATATTCTCGTTGTATCCTTGTTAATTACAGCAAAGAAATCACCTACTCGCGAAAAGCTGATGGCTCCTCCATAGTTTATTCTTTTTAATTCGCTGAAAGTATCGGAATCATAAAAAATTGTTTCATCACCGTTCGAAAGCGCAATCTGTGTTCCATCGGAAGATATTGAGAAACTTTTCACATTAAATAATCCAACAACATACTCGTCATTCAATTCAAATGGTTGCCGTTGATATTTAAGAGTGATCGTATCTGTTTTGGCGGACTCATAATTACCCGCTTTCAAATAAAAACGATATGAGTAATCATCCCTAACGTCTAAATCCGTTAATGTCAATTCACTTTGGGATTGAGTCAATATATATTTTGTTTCGAAACCGCTGTAGGTTAAATATTCCACTATTATATTATACTGTTGAACCGCTGCTTGATTAATCCATTTTAATTTTAATGATGAACTGTCAGTCGTTTCAACCAAAAAATCGCGGGGCGGTAAAAAATTCGGACATTTAATAACGATTGTGTTCGATTTCTTACTGTTCCCCTCCCTATCGTATGCCATGCAATATATTTTATGAATTGTCGTATCTGCCCCCTCATTAAAAGTTGGGTTATATGTAAACTTGAACGGAGGTAATAATAATTTCAAATCCCCGGAAGTGGAATCGTCGATGAAAATTTGCACATGGTCCAGCAGTTTATCATCAGAAGCATCAATTTCAATTTCGACCGGTTTGTAAGTTATCAAATTGCTACCGGGAGAAACAATACTGCAAATCAATCCGCTATTATCAATTACAAAATCATCAACGATTTTCTCTGTACAAGAATATAATCCAAATAATAAGAGAGCCATATATACAACGATTCTATTCATCAATAGACCAATGCAAGTTTCATAATCTTTTCTCCAATACCCGGCATTTCCAAATGGGCGATATAAATGCCGGCTGTTACAAGATGATTATCCAAATCAGTTAAATCCCATTCCACCGACGAGGAGAGATCATTTTTTTCAATTTTTTTAATTAAAAAGCCACCCAAGGAATAGATTCTAATAACCACTTTGTTTGGGAGTTTTGCAAACCGGAAAGAATTAACTCCATTATTAAAATTATCCGACGATAAAAAAAGCGGATTGGGGAAAACGGAAATTTCGTTAATTCGTGATTTAGCCTTATTCAAGTCATTGTTTTTATATTTAGGATAAGTAAAACTGAACACATCCCCATTGGAAAGAGGTTTCCAAGTATTTATCCGGATAATACTTCCGCTTACGGGCATCTCTCCGTTAATTATCACATTCCCGAAATTAATATTTAGATTTCCTACGAACAGTGAATTAGGTAAGGGCTCAATGTACTCATCATTTGGTTTTAGAAAAGCAAAAATTCCGTCCCATCTGTTTTGCGAATCCTTGCTCCATTTGCCGTCGGGATTAAAATAATCGTAAACAACAATCATCAATCTTTTCTTAACTGAATCGATTGTAGTGTTATTAGGAATTCTCCAAACTTGAAATGGGACTCTGTCCGGGGCTTTATTAACAACAGCGCTTATGCTGGAAGCGGTTCCATCGTATATATAATATTCACTCCCTTCTCCGTTAAACACAATTTCATAATCGTACGTACCAGGATGAAAAGATGTGCCGATATTGTTAATCGAATCATCCAAGGTTGAAGTCGGAAGTTCCATTGAACTGATGTACCATTTCCCGGAAGAATTTAAATTGTAAAAGACATTTTGAGGATAATTGCCAACGGGACCGGCAATTTCTTCCACAGATTTAATTGTACGAGGAGTGGGACTTAATTTCCCAAGTAAATTTTTCCGTCCGGTATTATTTATGAGCCATTGAATTCCGTAAAAATCAATCTTGTTCGATTCGTAGAAGAATTGGATATCTTTAGCTACAAATTGACTGTCGGTTCTATTAAACAGATCCGCCCGGTTGCCGGAAGTAATGATAAACTCCAATGTTTTTCCATTCAGTGCGGAGGGATTCAATACGGTGCCTCTAATTTCACCATCCCCGGCGCCGGAAATTTTTTCCGCTACCAATGTGTCCAATAAATTAAATTCGGTAAAGTCATCTATGCCGTTGTCGATATAATTTAACGAGTAATGTGCCGTTTTACCCGGAATCAAATAGCTGCGGTAACCGTAAGCCGTTGTCGATAAATTTGATGTAAAAGGGGTTATCCCGAAATAATAATTTTTTCCGTAAACAAACTTACCTCCGGTGAATTCATCAACTTTCAATTCCAAATTGTGAATCAATCCAGTATCATCAAGATCTATTTTAGCATTTAGAGCCAAGTGAGATGATATAGGAAAAACATGCTTAACATTGTCATCCAAATCTGTTTTGCCTATCAGTATTGGATTATCATATTTTTCATTTTCATACTGAAAAATTAAATATCCTTCAAAAACAATCTCATCGGTTCCATAAAACTTAGAACTATCAATTACAGATATATTCTCTTGCTCACTTTCCCATGATAAAATAATTGATGAATCGGTTACAGAATGATAGACCGACGGAGGATTTAATTCTATTGGATCTCTCATTCCTCTGTTATAAAAATCTCTCAAGTTTTTTGCATTGGTTTTTAGTTTATGCAAACTACTTATCCGGTCTTCTGCTCTTGTGTTTAGTTCAGCAAAAACTACAAATTGAGTATCCCCCGGCATTAAATCGAATTTACCGGCAGATAATAAGAATCTTCTATCGCCGGGACTTGCACCTCCAGCCCATCCTTCGCCTTCGTACCAACCGGTTTTATTTACGGGATCGCCGGCAAGACAGAAATTCGTAGTATCTCCGGTAGTGGGATCTATATACGGACTGCCGTCCCAAATTTTCCCTTGCATTTGATTATATAAATCATGTGAACCCCTGATAACACCCATAGAGGGATCCATATAAATTGAACTGGCGCCGATATACAAAGAAAACCCGGTCAGCGGAAGATTTTTATATCCTTTTTTCCAACTGCCGTTTATCAATGCAGAATCGTTCTTAGATTCCACAGTCGGAGTTTCCAACAATACATATCCGGCAGCCGGGGGTATTCCGTAAACTTCATCAACATCTAATCCATTATAAGAATACCCCAACGAAAGGGAAGTATCGCAACCTACAAAATCGTCGGTTGCCCCTCCAAGATCGGGATCACTCCAAATGCCCACATACATATCCTTTATCTCGGAATTTCCCTTATTAATGATTTTATATTTTCTGAAAACCGCATCTCCCAAAAAGTTAAAATGATCGAAGGACCAAAGAGTAACTTGCACCTCCAATCCCATAGGCGGGGCACCATATATAAATATAGATTGTGTCGTATCGCTATCGTTCATCACAAACCAAGCCGTTTCGTCTCCTAGAATCTCCGGTTCGTCCACTCCTTTGGTAAAAACACCGTCCCCATTAACGTCAATCCACGGAGCTCCCAATTCCACCGGCCATTCATCATAATCTTTTTTGTATTGCCAAACCAAATTCTGTGGAACATTGTTGAGATCTTTCCGGATTTTATAAATTCTGTATTTTGATGATGTTCTATCAATGAATTCATTCTCTTTGGGGTAAGGGCCCGGTATCATCCCGGTTCTGTACGTGGAGCCTCCGCAACTCACCAGTCCGTTTACAATCCCTCCCCATACAAGACCGTCGGCAAATATTGTCCCTTTGCCAATTGAGGCATCATCGGACCAATATAAACCATTCCCTCCGGAAGAAGGATCATTAGCGCTCAATCCGTTATTGGCAAACCAGTAAAAAACTCTATTGGAATTCAAATAGTTGAAAACACCTTCGTTCAATTGAATTGAATTTTTTACTTTTTTCCCATTTGCAAAGAAGGCCAAGGTTAATAGTAATAGAGCCGATAATATCAAATATTTTTTCATTTATGTATGTCCATTTAAATAATTCGTGCAATATTAAATTTATTTTTAATTTTAATCATAACTCCTAAAATTAAAACACAACCGCAATTTTAATTATCTTTTCTCCTATTCCCGGCATCTCCAAATGTGCTATGTATATTCCGCTTGCTACTTGTAATCCGTCTTTGTTTCTTAAATCCCATTTCATAAAAGGGTTCATCTCATTCTTATATAACTTACGAACCAAATGTCCAGATAACGAATATATTCTTATCCTTACTTCCATCGGTAAATTGGTAAATGTAATGTTCATGTTGTTTTCCGCTTCAGCTATTTTTCCGTAGAACGGATTAGGAAAAGCAGTGATCTCATCAATATTATTCTTTGCGTATTCTTTATTGTTAAAATCAGGTTCTTGCAACTGAATAATAAACGTATCTATTTCGCTCAACGGTTTCCACGTAGTAATCCTAATCACAGTTCCCG
>CAZULK010000179.1:0-5121 GCA_964621225.1 uncultured Melioribacteraceae bacterium
TTGTTTTTGCTTTTTCAATCCGTTCATGGACAATCGGAGTTTGTTTGTAAATATCCGGAAAAGATCTATAAAACAAATAACACCAATTATCCCGGCGATAAAAACATTGACGTTAAATATTATGAATTGAATCTGTCACTCAATCCCGCCAACAAAACAATAGAAGGGAAAGTTAAAATAAATTTCAAGATGACTATCCCGTCATTAAAAGAAGTTTATTTCGATCTGGATAATAACCTTACTGTAGATTCAGTAACTTCAAATTTCGACCAATTATCATTTACTCATTCTTTCAACAAAGTTAATATCTCTTTCCCAACGAATTTGGACACGTCAACAATTTATTCATCAGAAATTTATTATCGGGGGAAACCTATTAGGAGCGGATTCGGGGGATTTGTATTCGATAATTACAATTTTAAACCTTGGATTTGGACTTTGAGCGAACCCTATGCAGCTCCTACTTGGTGGCCATGTAAAGACGACCCATCGGATAAGGCAGATTCTGCACAAATAATTATAACCGTGCCGGACCCGATTTTTGCTGTTTCCAACGGGCTTTTAAAATCGGTTGAACCCGCCAAATTAGGGACGAAACAATTCAAATGGAAAACGGATTATCCCATTGCAAATTATTTAATCGCAATCACTTGTTATGATTTCGATATTTACGAAGATACCGTTAAAATAGGAAATAAAACAATGCCCTTTGTTAATTATGTGTTGGATTCAACCGCAATTGACTATGAAACATATTTTAACATAACCAAAGATGCATTACATTATTTTTCCGGTCTGTTTGGCGAATATCCCTTTATCCGGGAAAAATACGGGCAAGTGGAATTCGGTTACGGCGGCGGGATGGAACACCAAACAATCACATCTCTCGGTTCTTGGAACGAAGGTGTAGTAGTCCACGAACTTGCACATCAATGGTTCGGTGATAAAATAACATGCGCAAACTGGCATGAAATATGGCTCAACGAAGGTTTTGCAACTTACTGCGAATCACTCTACAAAGAACATACATCCGGATTCGATGCATATTCCGAGAGAATAAAAATTGATATGAACAGAGCTCTCTCTGCGGTTGGCTCTGTCTATGCGGAAGATATTTCCGGCATACCTTCAATTTTTAATTTGGAAAGAACATATTCAAAAGGTGCAGTAATTCTTCATATGCTAAGAGGAGTGGTCGGAGACTCCATCTTTTTCAAAATCCTTTACTCTTATGCCAATAGTTCAAACCTTGCATATTCAACCGCAACAACAAGCGATTTTAAAATGATTGCCGAGCAGATTTACGGAAAGGATTTATCTTGGTTTTTCGATGAATGGATTTACGGAGAGGGCTTTCCCGATTATGATTATTCTTATTCAATCACAAACGTTTCTTCCGGTTCGGAAATTAACTTTAGAGTTATTCAAAACAATTCAAGCAAAGACGGAAAGCCCTTTGTAATGCCGGTTCAATTACAATTAAAAGGAACCGGAAAAGATTCAACCGTAACTGTTTGGATTGATAAATTCGAGAATACATTTAACTTTAATGTTTTCTTTGAAGTTAAAGATATTATTTTCGATCCGGATAATTTTGTTCTAAAGAGAAGTGGTGAAATACCGCCGGAAAATTTATTGACAGATGAATTAGAAATATATCCGAATTTCCCGAATCCTTTCTCCGGAATAACTAAATTGAAATTTACGGTAAAGAGGGAATCGAGAATAAAAATTGAAATGTTTTCTTCACTCGGAGAAAGGGTTGCCACTTTCTACGATCAAATTAAGCGCCCAGGAATCTATTTCCTTAAATTGGATTTCGGTAAGATAAAAAATTTAAGCAGCGGAATTTATTTTTTGGTTGTTGATAGCCAAAGAACCCGGAAGGTGTTAAAAATAAACTATTTGAAATAAAATGAGGCAAAAAACCGCATATTCATGCGGTTTCAAAATTAATGTGAGTAGGGTATATTTAATTAGTTAAAGTTGACTTTTTATTCGTTTGAGTAATATAAATACAGTTTATTATTGGGAAAAAGTGAAAGAAAACTCAAAAAATAAGCACTTCGTAAATGCCTTCTTAAATCCTTTCAGGATTCATCCTAAATTAGTATTTAGAATAAATAATAAAAACAATAAATTGATTAAACCGGCTACCGCATATTTATGCGGTTGTGATAATGAAATTCTCCGGGCGGCGGGAGGGCTTTATTACAAAAAATTCGTTTTGATTCCTTGGGTTGATTCCCCCAACTTATAGGAATATCCCACGCCGCCCGGTATAAATTTGGTGGTAATTATGAAAAAATATCTTACAGTTTCAATATTACTTCTTTCTTTATTGCTGATAGCGGCAAGCTCCGGTAAAAAGAAAAAAGATATCAACTCAGTTCAACTGTTTACGGGTGAAAAATACAACTACATTGCCGCAAATCAGGTTCAATACTGGGTAAATAGTATGGGTGGTGGAGCAGTGAAACCGGACGGAAGATTCGCATCTTCCGGTTTCCTTTGGCCGGGAGGAAGAGGAGCAATAAAATCAGCAATTTTTCAAGAAGGTTTAGTCTGGGGCGGCTATGTGGTTGATTCCGTCCCTTGGGTGAACGGAGCGACATATAGATATGGATGTGTTCCCGGGGCAATATTAAATAACGGGACCGCTGATGATCCTTATGCTGAAAGAAACAGAATATTTAAAATTAGAAAGGATTGGGAAAGTCTTCCGCCAGGCGAGGAAAGAAGTCAATACGAAAAAGATTATTATGAATGGCCCGGGGATAGAGGCGCTCCTTATATAGACGTTAACGGCGACGGAAAATTTACACGCGGTATAGACAAACCGGAATTCTTGGGCGACGAGGTTCTTTGGTGGGTGATGAATGATTTGGATACTGCTACATCAACTTTTACATACGGAGCTCCGCCTATCGGATTGGAGGTTCAGGTTACTGTTTGGGCTTTCTCCAAGGCTCATATGCTCGGAGACGTTGTGTTCAAAAAATATACAATAATTAACAAAGGCGAAAGTTCAGTTCGAGATATGTATCTTGGCTATTGGGCAGACGTGGACTTGGGAGGAGCTGACGACGATTATGTTGGTTGCGATTCGACTCTTTCGCTCGAATATAGTTATAACGGTGAAGAATATGATGATGCGTATGGTAAGGAAGTCCCGGCGGTTGGGCATCAGTTTCTTGAGACTCCCGTAATAGAAGGCAACCCTAACGATATGGCTTTGGTTGACGGGAAACATGTTTCCGGGAAGAAAAATGTGCCTTTATCGGGGTTTGTTTTTTACATTGGAGGATCTGCAATTTATGCTGATCCAATGATGGGCGCAATAGATGGCTCAATTGAGTTTTATAATAACTTCCAGGGCAAGGTTTGGGATGGTTCTGATTATATAAATCCAAATACGGGCGATACTACAAGATTTCTCCTATCAGGCGATCCGGTAACAGGCGAAGGATGGTACGAAGGGGACGGTTGGCAGGGAGGTCCTAATCCTGGAGATAGAAGATATGTAATATCCACCGGACCATTTAACTTTGCCCCGGGCGATACGCAAAGAGTGGTAGTTGCCATCCCGATTGCATTCAAAGACGATTATCTGCAAAGTGTTGCATTGCTGAAGAGCAGGGCAAAAAGATTAAAACAAATGTATTCAAACGGCATGTTTATTAAACCGGAATTGCCTGATGCAAGTTATTCGGTAACGGAAAACAACGCAGTAATTTACTGGGACGAAAATGCAGAGGATAAAGTCTATTCAAATCTCAATTCAAGAGAATTCGATTACGACTCACTCTACAGATTAGAAGGTTACCGTGTTTACCAGTTCTCCGATGAAGAGGGGAATAACCCGGTTCCAATTTATTCATTCGATAAAGAAAATGATATTAAATCTTTCTACAAAGTTTCAATTACGGATTATTCCCCGGTGGTTGAAAAAGCTATAGACTTAAACAATGACGGTTTGATGAGATATATTACAATCGATAAAGATTATATCAACAAAGCTTCCCTTCTACCCGGGAGGGAATATTATTTCGGAGTTTCAGTCCTATACGCATCAAAAGACCTTGAACTAAAGAGCGATTTCACAACGGAAAGAGTTGCTTCATACATTGAAAGCGCACCGAGAATATTGAAGATAATACCGACTAAAAGAACAATTGATTATAAACCCAAATATTCAATAGGTGAAAATCTATTTGCGGAACATGTTTCGGGTAACGGCGACGGATATGTTAGTATAAAAGTGATAGATCCTACTAGAATAACCGGAGGAAAATATAAAGTAATATTGCATGATTTTATGGACTCGCTAAAGTATAGTTTAATTTATGAGGAGAACAAAGATACAATAATAAGTATGAACTCTGATATTCCTCATTACTTTAAGAAAAGATGGAGCCTTCCCGTATTTACATGGAAGGATAGCCTTTCGGCGCCAATAGTGGACGGATTTCAATTTTGGATAAGGGATATCGGGAATGACTCAATAGTTCTGGCTCCAACCAAATACAAAGTTAAAGATGTGTTGGAAATAGACGGCAATAGAACATACTCGGTGTGGAATACAACTTCCCCGAATGGCAATTGGCAAATAACGGCGAAGGGAGCAAATAATCGTTTGAACTGGCAAAGTTCGGGGCAGGATGCCATTGGTTATAATGATTATGAAATTAGATTCATTGATTCATCCCAATATTATTTGAGCGGATATAGACCCAGTTTCCCAATGTTTATTCCGTTGAATTCCGATTCTCTCTCGAAGTATAAACTGCCTTTCCAGATATGGGATATTGGAAGAACTCCGGACGATACTTCAGACGACAAAAGATTGGCGATAAAAGTTTTGGACCATACTGCGTGGGACACATCTTTAAGCATTTCGGATAAAAAATGGACACAACTTCCAAACGGTGATTGGGAGGAGATTTATGCTTTTGAACCGGAAGGATGGAATGCAGATACTTCTGAATATCCCCTCAGATCCGGTCTAACGCAATTCAGCGATCACAAATTCGGAGCTTTGGTTTTCCGGGGAGATTTACCCAAGCCGGGAACTGTGATTAGGATTACTACGTGGAAACCGTTGAGCGAAATAGATACGTT